>CAJPTS010000021.1 GCA_905373625.1 Bacteroidia bacterium | reverse complement strand
GAACCGCTGTACGAGGTTTTGCAGACCTCTGCCTAACCACTCGGCCATGATACCGTACATACCCATCTATCATAGAAGCACGCAAAGATAGGCATTTTTTTTTGTGTTACCAAACCTCAGCTAATAACATATGAATGTTATACCTAAGATGTATCTTTCAGAAGAACTCTTTAACTTAATCGTCGTAATTAGCTAATTACTAGAGATTAAAGAGTCTTGTCCCATAAAGACGCCGCGTGTACACTAGAATAGATCTCTATAAGTCAACAGTAGCTCTTATGTTCTGATTTTCCAGACTTTAATTCTGTTTATTCTTACGTTCGGGGAAGGTGCAACCAAATCTTTCTACCAAGATGTCATCAATTTCTGCGCACTTTTCAGGGAGATCAGAGAACTGCTTCATTATTTTTTCTCGGTAATTATCATTCTGCAAATCCGACAAGTGTATGCATAAATAGAGCACCACGTCATTGTCTTTAATGCCGAACTGATACGGAGGAAGTGGATCGCGCAGAAGGTATTCAAACAATTCTCTCAGATCTTGTTTTGGCAAAAGATTTACATTGCTGTAGAATATTAGGAAGTCCCGATTATAAACATATGCAATAATGAGAGCTCCTTTATAATAGAACTTCCATTGTTCGTCGCCGTTGCAAGCCACAACGGGATCTAATCCGACCTTGCGAATAATATCCTCAACGAGGTCTGTTAGCGCGGTTTTAGATTTTTCCTTAAAAGCCTCGGCAGAGATTTTCGCACCGCAGGAATCACAATACTCAACTTTCTCAGATATAGCTTTGTCGCATCCTGGACACTGGAAGTGATATTTTTCACCGTCTTGTATGGTATCTACTGTGTCAAGAACCTTTTTAATATCAGCAATAGGAATGCCGAAGCCTATATTTTCAGCATTTTGAATCTTGCTAACAGTAACAGCGCAGACCTCGCCTTTGGAATTGAACATCGGACCTCCGGAGTTGCCAGGATTTACAGCCGCATCTGTTTGAATAAGAAAGCGTCCTCCCACCTTCTGTCGAGGCGAGGATACAATTCCCTCTGTAATAGCAAAAGGACTCCCGAGCGGGAATCCCGCTGTGATTATCTTATCACTTAGCGCTAAATTATCAGCATCGCAGAAAACTGCAGGTTCAACATCAGCGAAATTGGCATCAACTTGGAGTACCGCGAGATCCAGATGTTGGCTTACGAGGAGTACCGTAGCATGACAACGTTCTTCGTTCTGCAATTCGAGAGTGACCGTATGCTGTCCCTCAACCACATGGAAATTTGTCATAACATAGTTGGGACGCCTGAAGAAGAAGCCAGAACCAGTACCATCATAGGTGATAATCTTTACCACCGATGCAAAATTTATATTAGTTTCCATATTTTCTTTTCTTATTTACTAATGCTTATTCGCGCGAATCAGACATTTGTTCCATCACACGTCTTAGAGCCGAAATTAGGACTTTTGCGGCTGCACCGAACTCAAGACTTGCAGAGCGTTTTAGGGCATGTGTGAAGACACTATCTACATCTGACTGTAGGTCATTATAGAAATACACGCGGTATATCATCAGCAGACTACGAATGCAGCACTCCATAGAATCACTAGAGTATGCCTTAACTGCAGCATCATAAGCCTCAGCTAAATTGGAGCGTAAATTTCCGAGATCAGAAGCGCGCCGCGTGGAACACATAATTTCCACCTTGTATATGTATGATGTGAGTTCTTCATCAGACTTTTCGTAGAGTTTTTGCAAAAATTCTTTGCCGTCACGAACCTGTACGGGGGTATCTTCTTCGTCGTCCCAAGCATTACGTATGGCGTCATCGAGGTCATTATCTAACATCCCTTGCGGACGTGCAAAATAACTTATCTTGAAGAGACCGATGGCAAGGCAATGCCATGCGATCCCGAACTTTCGTTCTTCTTCAAACTCCTCGATAGCGTCAATAGTTTCCTTACAAGTATCACGAATTCCTTCCACAACACGCTTCACTTCCTTTTCAGGGAATTGAGACACGATGGGGGTATATAGCCTTTTAGCGCCGAATTTCGTAACGAACTCGTCATCGTACTTATCGCCGTTAATACAGAGCTCGCGGAACATATATTGAAGCTTGTGCGGATGAGCCAACTCCAGAGGGCAAGAGAATTTGAAATGTAACTCGTTACCCTCTAATACTAAATGTACTAAATCTAACTGCGCCAAATTAAGTTCACATACTCGGCGCAGAAGCGGCACGCGACGTCCGTCTTCGGGGACAGAGAGAAACGGAGCGTGCACCTTAAGTTCAGTCTCTGTGATCTCAATATTGACAATTATAGAACCGTGGGGTATAGTAAAACGACGCCCTAATCCGTAATTCTTTTCAACCTTAGAAGCGCCAAACAATGAGGCAAAGAATGATTTTTTCTTGGGTTGGCTCGCATTCGCATTCGTCCCAAGATCGTTGTCATACTTCAATCTGAATTCAGGATTGAAAAAATCTATTACTGCGTGAATACTTTCAACGTATTTTCCCTGATCGAATAGCTCTCGACTATGGTTGTACGAGGCAAAGTCCATCGTCGTTGCCGTATTCTCTAGGAGTCTTTCTACGTAGCTGAATGTCTTTTTCATGTTGTGATATATACTATGAAAGCTGCTGCTAAACACACTACATTGTAGTGCACTAACAAACAACACAGCGCCAAAGTTACAAGAAAAATTTTAAGAAATATAAGCGCTAAAATTAGCAGGGCGTTATACATGCTGCGGCAATATGTGACGGCTAGTTTAAGTTGTGTTTGAGCATAACGCCACATGATACAATATACAAGCCGTTTACCCCTAAAGTTCCTAACTTTACGCCCTAAACTGGAGGGAAAGAATGGAGATTCGGAATGTGGCAATTATAGCTCACGTCGATCATGGGAAGACAACACTTGTAGACAAGCTCATATCTTATACCAATGCGTTAGGAAAGAGCAAAATGCCAGAGAATACACTCGTTATGGATAGTAATGAGTTGGAACGCGAGCGTGGCATAACAATTCTGAGCAAAAATGTTTCTATGACCTATAAGGGGTGTAAGATAAATATTATAGATACTCCCGGACACGCGGACTTTGGTGGCGAAGTAGAACGCGTCTTAAATATGGCGGATGGTGTTCTACTGGTCGTTGATGCTTTTGAGGGGACGATGCCCCAAACGCGTTTTGTCCTTCAGAAAGCCCTAGAATTAGGCTTAAAGCCCATTGTTGTGATAAATAAGGTAGACAAGCTCAACTGTAAACCAGAACAGGTACAAGAGGATGTCTTTGATCTAATGTTTAGCCTCGGCGCAACGGAGCAGCAGATGGATTTTCCAACTTTATATGGTAGCGCTAAGCAAGGCTGGATGTCTTCTGACTATACACAACCCAGTGAAAATATAGAGCCACTCCTACAAGCGATACTAGAATACGTTCCCGCCCCTAAGGTATCTGGGGGCTCTTTGCAAATGCTCATCACATCGATAGAGTATTCCAAGTATGTAGGTCGTATTGCGATAGGGAAACTTAGCCGTGGCACTATACATTCTGGCATGACGGTAACACTTTCCATGCGCGATGGTTCTCTTCGGAAAATGCCGTTGAAAGAGGTTTATACCTTTGAAGGTCTAAACAAATGTGCTGTGCCCTCGGTACAAGCAGGCGATATTTGTGCACTGGTAGGTCTGGAGGGGTTTGAAATCGGAGGTACAGTATGCGATGCAGAGAACCCAGAACCGCTTCCTGTGATTAAAGTGGACGAGCCGACGATGTCTATGCTCTTCACGATTAACAATTCACCTTTCTTTGGTCGCGATGGGAAGTTTGTTACCTCACGTCACTTACGCGAGCGTCTGGAACGAGAATTAGAGTGGAATCTGGCTCTACGCGTGGAAGCAGGACCGACAGCCGATTCATTTATAGTATATGGGCGCGGCATTCTACACCTTTCTATTCTCATAGAGACCATGCGTCGAGAAGGCTATGAATTACAGGTTGGACAACCGCGAGTGGTTCTTAAGGAGATAGATGGCAAGAAATGTGAACCGATCGAAATACTTCGGATCGACCTACCTACCGAATTTGCAGGTAGTGCTATAGAATTAGCTTCTGCACGCAAAGCAACCATCGTAAACATGCAGGAGGTAGAAGAGCGGACGCATATAGAATTTGAAATTCCTTCGCGTGGGCTAATCGGTATGCGAAACCAACTCCTAACAGCATCGAATGGCGAAGCGATCATGGCACATATTCTAAAAGGGTTTGAGCCGTACCGCGGAGAGATACCGTCGCGTAATAATGGTTCTCTCATCGCTCTGGAGTCTGGCACTGCTGTCGCTTATGCCATAGGTAAATTGCAAGATCGTGGCATATTTTTCATAGACCCTCCCATAGAAGTCTATGCTGGCGAGATAGTAGGCGAAAATACTCGCGGGAATGATATTACGATCAATGTTTGCAAGGAGAAGAAACTTACCAATATGCGCGCTTCAGGAAGTGACGATAAGATACTCCTTGCTCCCGCTGTACATTTTTCACTAGAAGAGGCCTTAGAATACATTCGCGAAGATGAGTATGTAGAAATTACTCCTCATGCTATGCGTCTGCGAAAAATAGAACTTGACGAGACAGCGCGGAAGCGCGCACAACGAAACCAGTAATTCCTACACGCAGGAAACAATACTCGATCTCACGTTTTAACAACGAATACTATAAAGATGCTTTCTACACGTTATGAGCCCTCCGAAATAGAACGGAAGTGGTACTCTTGGTGGCTAGAGAAAAAACTCTTTCACTCCGAACCCGATGAACGCAAGCCTTACACGGTGGTGATACCTCCGCCCAATGTTACAGGGATTCTACACATGGGTCATATGCTCAACAATACGATCCAAGATGTATTGGTTCGTCGTGCTCGCATGCGGGGTTTTAATGCTTGTTGGGTACCAGGTACGGATCATGCCTCGATCGCAACAGAGGCAAAAGTTGTAGAAAAGCTACGTAAGGAAGGTATAGATAAACATTCCATATCGCGCGATGAGTTCCTAAAGCACGCGTGGGAATGGACTCATAAACATGGGGGGATAATCCTAGAGCAGTTGAAGCGTTTAGGAGCATCTTGCGATTGGGATCGGACGGCATTTACCTTAGACACGCCTCGTAGTGAAAGCGTTATACAAGTTTTCGTAGATCTCTATCGCAAAGGTCTCATTTATCGCGGCGTACGCATGGTAAACTGGGATCCTGTAGCGCAAACCGCTCTTAGTGACGAAGAAGTATTACACGTAGAAGAGCAGTCTAAACTATATTACTTGCGATATAAACTTGTCGGCTCAGATGACGCACTGATAGTAGCCACTACACGTCCGGAGACAATAATGGGCGACGTGGCAGTGTGTGTAAATCCGAATGACCAGCGTTATAAGCATTTGCTAAATGCGCACGTAATAGTGCCGTTAGTGAACCGTGAAGTCCCGATTATTACGGACGAACATGTGGATCCAGCATTCGGTACAGGAATTCTAAAAATAACCCCTGCGCATGCTATTGATGACTACGAGATTGGGTTGAAATATAACCTTGAGGTTATTGATACTTTTACAGAATGTGGAACGATTCGGGAGGGGATCGGTCTATATGAGGGTATGGATCGTTTCGAGGTACGTGCACAAATTGCTAAAGATCTTGCAGCCGCAAACTTATTAGAAAAAGAGGAAGTTTATACGCATACGATTGGGATTAGTGAGCGCACAAAAGCAGTAATTGAACCCAAACTTTCAGCGCAATGGTTCTTGAGAATAGAGAAACTAGCCAAGGTGGCTCTAAATGCCGTAGAAAATGGGGAGATAGAACTAATTCCTCAACGTTTTGTTGGAGTTTACCGTCACTGGCTAGAGAATTCTCGCGATTGGTGTATTTCTCGCCAATTATGGTGGGGACACCGCATACCCGCTTGGTATCTTCCTGATGGGCAAGCAGTTATTGCCCACAACGAAAATGAAGCACTAAAGGCGGCTCAGGAAATAGATTCTACACTAACACTTGCAGATCTTCACCAAGATGAAGATGTACTCGACACGTGGTATAGTTCGTGGCTCTGGCCTATTTCCGTTTTTGATGGAATACGTAACCCAGAGAATGCCGATATAAGGTATTATTATCCTACAAGTGATTTGGTTACTGCGCCCGATATCATATTCTTCTGGGTGGCACGCATGGTTATGGCAGGTTACGAATATATGGGTAAACGCCCATTTGAACGTGTATACTTTACTGGGACAGTGCGCGATATGCAGCATCGCAAGATGAGTAAGTCTTTGGGGAACAGTCCCGACGCACTGGAACTAATTGACAAATTCGGTGCAGACGGTGTTCGCGTTGGAATGCTTATGTGTTCTGCAGCGGGTAACGATCTTATGTTTGATGAGCAACTTACGGAACAAGGGCGTAATTTTAGCAATAAGATATGGAATGCTTTCCGCTTAGTACAGAGTTGGAAAGCAGATCTAGTAGAAGAGACTTTACCTGCACGCACTCTCGCCATTGCTATGTTTGAGGCTCGGATGCAGGAAGCATTTCAGAGCGTAGAAGCGAATATGAAAGCTTACCGCATCTCCGAAGCGCTTACAGAACTGTACCGACTCTTTTGGGATGACTTCTCCTCTTGGTTATTAGAACTGGTGAAGCCGCGCAGCAATCAGAGGATGGATCGTACCTCGTTCATGGCAATAGAGCGGCTCTTTGATCTCCTCCTGCAACAGCTTCATCCTTTCATGCCATTCATTACCGAAGAACTTTGGCATAATTTGGGTGATATCTCCGCCCGCACGAACAGAAGTATTATGCAAGAGGAATTACCGCTTCCTCAAACTCCAGATACTACACTCCTTGAAGAGTTCGAACTATTAAAAGCGGTGGTTAGTGGTATCAGAGGCGTTCGCCAGTCCAAGGGTATACCCATGCGCGACTCTTTGCAGCTTCTTCACAACGGAGATTTTACTATGAGTAAGCAAGGACAGAATTTAATAGCCATGCTCGCAACAGTAGAAATGGGGGGAAGTATAAAAACAGCACCTACAGGCAGTACTAGTTTTATGGTTGGAACTCTTGAGTTTTTCATACCTCTAGGCGATACCGTAGACCTTGAGGTGGAACGCGCAAAGACGCAAGAGGAAATTGCCTACTATGAAGGTTTGCGCACCATGATATTAAAGAAGTTAGAGAACCCACACTTTATAGATAAAGCACCCGCTAATATAGTTGAAAGCGAAAAGAAGAAACTCGCAGATACTGAGACTAAGCTAACAGCACTGCGTAACAGGTTAAAGGCTTAGGCATTTCTATAGGGATGCATCATTTCTGTAGTCTATATGAAATTGCGAAACAGAGTATTTAGAGGCTCAAGGAGCTAGTAAGCTATGTTACGCAGAATCGTCCTAGCTTCTATAGATTCTACCAATAGATACGTAGAGGAGCATAAAACAGAATTATCGCTTCCCACTTTGGTCATTGGTATTCAACAACGACGCGGCAAGGGGCAAGGCAATAATCGCTGGGATTCAAAAAAAGGAGACGTTACATTTACCCTCCTGACCTCACTTGGCAAAATAAATGTAGCTTCTTTTTTTATTCTCTCTCAAATAGTATCTCTTGAGATTATTTCTGTTCTCACCGAATACGGAATACAAGCACGGATAAAATGGCCAAACGACATACTCGTTGGGCTTGAGAAGATTTGCGGGATACTGATCCAAACACATATTGGGAATGGCGAATTTGAAAGTGCCGCAATTGGAATAGGGCTTAATATTGTAAAACGCATTAAAAGTCCAGCGCATTACAATCCTCCTGCGACGAGCATAATGAATTTACAAAACACACTTGCCGTAGAGCCTGTCAGCTTGGCTGCGAATCTTGGGGAACGGATTCTCGCTTCAATAAATACTTATGAACCGAATCAATCGCAAGCAATTCGTGCTGCATACTGGAAGTATTTGTTTCGTAATCAAGGTGTACATCCGTTTCTCATTAAAGATCAATATTGCTTAGCACGTATTCTATCTGTATGTAATAATGGACAACTTCTTCTACAAGACGAACAAGGAAAAGAATACCAGTGCTCATTCAAAGAAGCCAAATTTATTTTTTAATCCTCTTGTCAGCAACAATAAAAAGCGACTCGCACATAGCAAGTCGCCTTTTTATTATTCTAATTTATGATATTAAAACTCCCACAAGTCGTGTTCGGTATTAAAGATATCATAGTGAATTCTTTCGGATTCTAACATATTTGGAATACCGCCTTTTTTGTAATCTGAAATTGTACGGTTATTGTACTCATTGGTTTCACGAATAATGTAAGAGTCAAATCGTCTCTTAAAAATCAGATCATCAAAAGATGTAGCCTGCGCGTCATTCCTGTTGTTATAAACAGCTGTATGTGTCAAGACGGAACGCGCTTCTGGGTAATAAACCCAAAAAGTAGGGACACGTTTGAAATCACTCTGTGTTCCGAATTGAAACTCTTCAACTACAGGACACAATCCGAGAACTCGTACCTCTAAAACAGAACGTTTAGAATCAAAAAACCACTCTTCTTTTACTATGATTTGCTTAACATCTTTCCATCGCAACTCGCCTTGTACGACGATTTTCCTAACCTGCCCAGTATTCATATCTGTCTGCTCAAGTTCCTCCGAGGCCGTACTCATATTATCGCGCACCTCTTTGAGGGTCATACGCTTTACAAACTCATCTCCTGGCGAAGTAAGTCCTGGTAAAGGATCATAAGCATAAATTTCTTTATTCATTATGGCGTCATACAATGCCTGTGTTAAGCTTTTCCTATCACGCATACGCACTGTAGGATAGTATAGTGGGAGATTGATCTTCTGACGCAAATCAATCATACGCCAGATGATCTTAGACCACAATACATCAGCTTCACGCACATAAGTATAAGGAACTGGTCTTATCTTCTCAGGGATTGTAGTGCGCTCATAGAAGCCTAATGGGGGCATATTTAGCGTATCTGGAGTAACGGTATCCATATTCGTTACCTCCATTTTTACTTGTGCTCCCGTATTTCCGCCATTCTGTGCATAGAGCAAGACTGGGAATAACAAGAAGCTCAACACTGACAAAAACAATCGGATCTGCATTCAAACGATTTTTCTCGTAAAAGATCTCAACAAATAATTACTTAATACGATAAACTTTAGAACCTAAGTTACGCACCTTTCCGTCAGCCCCTTTCACACGTATATCAGTTATTGTAAACTGGGAACCAGAGGTTAACGACGCCATTAACTGTTTCTGCTCTGCCGAAAATTGTGCTCCATTTGCAGCTTTTTCTTGGAAAAAGCCACCAATAGTTAATCCTATTTTGAAACTTATAACTTGGAACTTCATTTCGAAATCGAAATCCTTTGGGAATTGGGCTTCTATTCCTTGTAAAGCCAATAGACGACCTTTAGAAAGTTCTGTTTCTTTGGCATCAACACCAAAAATGGACGCCGTGGGGTCTGGGAGAGCTTTAACCCTAAATTGTTTTGTTCCCATACGCTTTGTCACTCCGCCTTCGTTAGCAGTAATTGCTATTTCACAAATTCCCTCTTTATTAGGACGTGCTACATAGCCACCTCTACCACTTTTCACGATAGATCCACCAGACATTGAAACAGAAATACGATCAGGACTCACCCCTGACACAGAGATATCTACAGGATTCTCTACTCCTAAATAAAGGACGTTCATCTTCGTGGGACTGACAGCAACAGAAGGTTCTGCAACGGTATAAGAATGACGGAAGGGTTTACGAATAGGAATCCCATCAGGACCGACAATCTCTATCAAACCACCCCAAGACATAAAACCATTGGACGTGGCAGGGACTCTATATATACCTCTTCCGTTTGACGAAACTGGAATCGTGTCTTTATCATGCCCAGCGCGCATGGAATATATCCATTCATTAGATGTTTCACTACGCACAGAATCATAAGGACCTATATAGACTTTCGGCCGTTGTGTTGTATCACTTGCAGCAAGAAAGACTTCTGCCTTAAACTCGCCACCTCTTAGCACAAAGTCGGAATTAGGGATAACCACCGCATTGATATTATTGAACTTAAAGTCTCCCGCATCTACGCGATTCAACAAATAAGCCATCATATCAGCTTCGGCATTCAGTACGTCAACCTGAACTTTAGTAAGCTGTGGTAAAGTTGCAATAAGAGGTATGTGTTCAAAGCGATAACTCTCCCATGAGTGCTCCGTCCCATCTTTAGAGGTGGGCGGATCACTAGTATCCAGCATTTGCTCAATATTTGCTATTAAAGAAGCATCACGTGTTTTATCTAAAAGAGGTAATAGGACATTGCGATAAGAACTCAACATTTCCTTCAGCTTGCGTCCATTCCCCTCCATGATCATCACCTGTGCGGGGATATCTGTATTAGAAGCGACCTCCAAACGCTGCCCGTCAACCTCCCCGTCTGGGAGTAATGCAGGACTATCTTTACCTTCTGCTTCTTTGACAATATTATACTTCAGACTACGAACGAATTCGACAATTTCTTTTGCACCATTGTGTACCAGCTCAGCCTTTTCACGCCATGGTGTCACTTTTTGAGGATTAAGGAGTTCAGCCTCGACGAACTTGTTCATCGTTTTAGCGTTCTTATCCGCATAATTTCGCGTAGTGAACGACAATCCGCTATCGACAAGCGCAAATGCGTTCAAAAGCTCCGCCGAGACATTCAGAGCAAGCATCGCCGTAAGCACTAGGTACATCATACCTATCATTTTTTGCCTAGGCGTTTCTTTTCCGTGACCCATCTTTTATAAAATTCGTTCTGCCTGAGTTACACTAGCGCTAGAGCAGCGCTTTTAAACTGTCGGGACTTTTTCTTTACCTATTTGCCAAAGTCCCCATAGCGGAGAGCATATTGCCATATACAGAATTGAGACGCGATACGTTGTCAGCTAACTGGCTAACCGATTGACTGTAACGTGAGGTGTCCTCGCTCGCCTTGGCAAGCATTTTCTGCAACATTTCTTCGACCTTCTTATTCACTTCGTCGTTTGTTTTCAAACGCGCCTGAATGTTCTGTAATTGCGCATCATGAGCAGCATTAAGCGCTGCCAAGTTTTTATTCATGGAGGTAAGCTGCACGCCCGCTTCGGTTATCCCCTTATCCATGTCATTGCTTGCAGAGGATAGTTTATTGGCGGCTTGCTGCACAATATCCTTAAAGCTTTCACTGAACGCCATACCAGCCCCAGAGACTTCCGTGGAAGTCTTTTCAAAGCTATCTGCTAAAACTTTAGCTTTACGCGCTAAGAGAGCTCCCGACTCTTCGTAACTACCAGCAAACTTCCCAACCGCATCACTAGCCCTCTCCATGTTGGCAGCAAGCGCTTCTGTAGAAGAAACTGCACCCGAAATACGTGCAATACCGTTACTTGCTTCGCTAAGACGTTCAAGCCCAGCGCCGATTTTAACAAATAGTTCGGGACCGATTTCTGCCTTTTCGAGCATATCGTTAAACTTCTCAGTAAAGACCATCGCCCCAGCTCCAACTGGCATCTGTTGTATTACGGTTGGCTGTGGCTGTTGTACAACAACTGGTTGCGGCTGCACTACAGGTTGTTGGGACTGTACTGGCTTGGGCTCTGCTGGCGCTTTATTGATATTGCTTTTAGTAATAGCCGATGTAATAATACTCTCGAGCATGACCATATCAATACCCGAGTTGTCCTTATTACGTGGTTTTCTTACCTCGTCGGTCATCCCAGCCAATTCAGGATAAACAATAGACCAGTCGACCTCTTCCACAATGGGTTCAAAGGCAGAGAGGAAGAAGATGATTGCCTCTGTACACATCCCTACCAAGAGCATAATACCTGCACCAGGATAATGCTGTATCTTAAACAAAGCTCCTAATAGTACAACCGAAGCCCCCCAACCGTAGACATACTTCATTAGGGTCTTATACTTTGATCCTTGTACTATTTCTGATATGTTAAATCCCATTTCTATCCGTATTTACTGATATTCTTACCTCAACAGTCTATTTACTATTCTAGTTCATCGCCAAACATACACGAGCGCACACAACGGAAGCCAATGAACGACTTCATAGAATCCTGATACTCGAAAGCGCGAGTAGCTACTTGCAAGAAGAAGTGTGTATCTTTCCAAGATCCGCCTCGGATAACCTTACGTTTCATAGCAGGGGGATCCTCGGGTCGGGCGTTATACTGATAGTCAGGATTCAGATCGTGTGTAAAGTTATACGAACTTTCATCGTAAGCGGTACTAGTCCATTCCGCTACGTTTCCCGACATATTGTAGAGCCCATAATCATTTGGGTTGAAACTCACCACAGGCATTGTTGTTACGCCACCGTCTTCAGCATATCGTCCGCGCATCGGCTTAAAGTTAGCAACTAAACAGCCATTAAGCGATCTGGTATAATAACTACCCCAAGGATACATACTGGAACTGAGACCGCCTCGTGCGGCATATTCCCATTCAGCTTCAGTAGGCAGACGGAAGTCATGCACTGGGTACTCCCCATTACGTAGGTATGCTCGGTTCAGACGATTTGTTCTCCAAACACAAAAAGCAAAAGCTTGTTTCCACGAAACGCCTACGACAGGGTAATTGTCGAAATTAGGATGCCAGAAATAATTCTTTGCATTGGGTTCATTAAACGAATAACTCCAATCGCTAATCCAAGCCAAGGTATCTGGATAGACGTTGACTTTATCGCGGATAATGAAATCCTTTCTTTTGCGTACGGGAATACTTTTGCTCATTGGGAAATAAAAGACATTCGCTTTTTCAGGCCATGCCCCACTGTCTCCACGGTCAAAATCCCATCGGTTGGTGGTTTGCGCTGCCTGTTTGAGATCTATCCAACTGAACGTATAATTCAATTTACGCGTATCAATTTCCTTTCTTCCTTCGAATTGGTCATATTCCTTACTGTAGTAAAGCTTTTGTACCGCTTCGTACTGATCTTGGTCAGTAAGATCAATATCGATATCCCAGTTCAAAATGGGTGGTTCAATAGGGTTGCCAAATTCGTCCTCCGTGATGTTAAACTCATCGTCAATTTTAGCCAACTCTCTACGCATTAACGAGTCCCTTACATAGAAAACGAATTGTCGATACTGATTGTTGCTAATTTCAGTGATATCCATCCAAAACGCTTCAAGAGTCACGGTCTTTGTAGGTGCGCGATGAGCCCACGTAACGTCTTCGTCGTTACGTCCCATTGTAAAAGAACCGCGAGGGATTCGAACCATATTGAACGGTTCAGGTTCGGTGCGGAAATCTCGTCCTGGCACCCCAGTCAACTCGCCGTCATCTCTTGTGCCGCATCCTACCAAAAACGCTAGGAAGGCTAAGACCATGAATAATAATAAACGCCTAATCATACTCCTTGCTGTTTTCTTCTACTTAGGAAAGATGCTTCATAAACAATAAGTTTTACCACCTCTAAACTATAAATAACGAATACTCTTATACTGTTTCGGATGAGTTTGTTTTGTCACCCCGAAAGAATAACCAATGACGATCTCGTGCGAGCCTGATGTAAACTGTCTTATAGCACCTGTAGGGTAATCATAACTATACCCCACACGGAAGGTTTCAAACAGTTTAATGCCTGCTAACGCACCGACCGATTCCATGACATGATAACTTACGCCAAACCAAAACAAGTTATTATACTGTGCATTTAACGTAAGAGATAGTAGATATTGTTGCAGATCAGTTCTCGCAAGAAAACTTGGTTCAAGATTCCAACGCGAAGAAACATTAAGCTCATAGCCGCCCACCATGTAATACTGTCGGGCATAATTTATGCGTCCTACCTTTGAAATGGAACTACTTAATGTTTTGCGTAGATCTGCCCCTAATAAATTTTGCCCCGAGACGCCAAAATACATGCTACGTGCAGTGTAATAGAGTCCGAAAGAGACATCAAAAGAGACTCCGTTCGCCTTAGCCTTGGGGATGGCAGGATCATTGTCTGCGGGATCTACCGTTTGCCACTGTGCATCGAACTGGTCATTAAGCGCACGAATACCCAATCCTAACGCCAATGATCCTAATGCACGAAGATGAAAACGTCCGCTATAAGAGAGTTCTATGCCATTCGTGGCACCAAAACCTATCGCATCTCGCATAAGATGTAATCCGAGACCGTGCGAATACTGCATCTTCTTGCCAGGGCTCATTTGTGAGAGTTTACGATAGGAAAAAGGGACATCAAAGTTCACAAAAAACGTCTGTGGCGCACCTTTTCCGTAGCCCACCCATTGTTGTCTTGCTAAGGCATACACATTTATCAACCCTTGGCTACCCGCGTAGCCAGGATTAAAATCAAGTTGATTAAACATATACTGACGCATACGACCATCACTCTGTGCAGAAACGGTGGGCACTAAGGACACTAGGAAAATGCCCAAAGCCGCAACTTTACACAAAAAGACAAGCGCTCTACAGGTCAAAAACTGCCGCATTTACAATGAAGTAAGCATGCACTAACACAAGCCAAAGTAACAAAAGATCTCACACACCGCCAAATATAAGAGATAAGCATTCCTTTACAAACTCGCACTACACGCTTACGTAATATAAACGCCTCTCTAATCAAAATATTTCACAATTAAGGCAAGACTCGCAAAGCATTTCTTATTTGCATAAAGAGTCTCGAGCCGAGAAATAAACGTTTATTGCTAAACGAAAGTTACATGCATTCATAATGCCTTGAAGAGGTAAGTACATGGTTCTTTCTCTTACTTTTTTTGTTTTTGGGAGTTCTTTGCACGCAAAGCTGTGGGCTTAGTTCTGGCAGAATGCACTTTTTTCTTTTCCTTCTCTTTGTTCTTTTCACTCTCAATAAACTCTAGTACCTCTTTGTAAGTGATCTTTTCTGGTTGCATATCTTTCGGTAGTCGGAACTTTTCATCCCCTTTCTTTATCCAGAGAGAATTCCATTGTCCCTTAATTACCTTGAGATCAGAATCTTCTGTAAAAGTCCGAACTGTACGGGCTTTTTCCCATGCTCGTCTTGCTTCTAAGAGCTCAATGGCTCTTGCCGCATCAATTGCGTATGGATCATCCTCCTTTGCTAGCGATGCAAATACATCTCCGTGGCGCACAAATGGACCAAATCTACCGATACCGACAATCAGGTCTACACCCTCGTGCTGCCCCACAATTCGCGGCAGCGTGAAGAGGGAGAGCGCCTCATCCAACGTAATTGTTTCAATGAGCTGATCGGAACGCAGCGACGCATAACGGGGCTTTTTATCGCCATCCGCTCGCCCTATTTGAGCAATAGGACCATACTTTCCGAGACGTACAATAACGGGAGCTCCAGAGGAGTCTACTCCCAACAAGCGTTCCTCCGTAGCCCGTTCCTTTTGTTCAAGCGCTTCCTGTACTAACTCGTGAAAAGGCACATAAAATTCGGCGAGCATCTGCTGCCAATCTTTTTTTCCCGAAGCGATTTGGTCGAATTCGTCTTCAACTTGTGCAGTGAAATTGTACTCGAGGAGACGTGTAAAATGTTCTTGCAGATAGTCTGTTACCACCATACCGATATCACTCGGGAACAATTTCTTACGTTCCGCACCAAATTTTTCTGCGATAGTTTCAGTTGTAATTTTCTTTCCTTCGAGCGTTAAGCGCCAGATAGAACGTGTTTGTGCTTCTCGATTATCTTTTTTTACGTATCCGCGTTTTACTATTGTTGCCAAACTTGCAGGTAGGTGCTTCGCTTGTATTAAAGAAGGCCGTGGCGCAAG
>CAJPTS010000020.1 GCA_905373625.1 Bacteroidia bacterium | reverse complement strand
TCAGGCTTTGCATGCCATAAAAGACACTTCTGAAATTTTTACCGGACACCAATAGATAGAAATATTCCCTCCCATGCGTGTTGCTATTTTGCACGTCTTGCGTAAAGACTCGAACCAGACGTGCCATTTAACCTAAAAAAAAAGTTCCTACTCAAAAATGTTATCGCCGCAAAGCTTATAAGCGAAACAGGCGAGAGGGCTAACCGTTAATATTACAGGGTGATTGTTTTTTAAGAAAACGCTACTTTTGTGTGTGGCAGAAAACATATCATTCTAATTGATTGTTTTTTAGCGTTTTTGGACTGGGGAGAGATGGAGTTCTTTGTTGCACTGTTCCGACAGACGGGCTTTTTTGTACGTTTTACCATAGTTACACTCGGGTTGTTATGCATGCACAATACGCTGGAAGCACAACCCAGTATAAACGTGGTATCGCACAATATCACCTCGAAGTGTCCCGCCGTTGGCGTATCCTATCAGGCGCAAGTGATAGTGACAGGAGGAGTACCCTATTCTGTACCACCAGCCCCTGCTTTTTATCGGTACGCACTGACAGCCGATGATGCTCCAGCCCCTACCACACCGCAAGCTGAAATAAAAGCAGGAGTTCAGAAGGGACTTCCTCTAGTATACGGCGAATCAAAGCTCTGGATATTTGACGACTCGCCAAACTCACCAACTCCTTTCCAACTTGCAGATCATCTGAAAGACGGCGGAGGTCAGCCCGTCCCTATTCCCAAAAATATTGTATTAGATCCTGCGCATGTGCAGGTCTCCGATGTCCTCTGCCCTGGTGGAAGCACAGGCATAATCGTGGCGCGTGAAGGCGGCGAAGCGATACGCTACATTCTTCTTTCTACCCAAAATGCTACGAGTAACCCGAACGAGCAGGAGGTGGGCGATGTCGTAATAGCCGTAAACGGGACTGGGATCTTTGAGGGACTTGCCATCGGCTTCTACAAAGTTTGGATTGAGAATGCAGATCAATGTATTTTCAAGTACAACAAGATTTATGAGGTAAAAGATACGCCCCCTTGGGATGCAACTTTCGTGGTAGAAGGCGCAGAAAAGGCACTATGTCCTGGCAATAAAGTTGACAAGGTGCGCATAGAGGTAACAGGGGCTTCGGGACGCTATGTGCGTTTTACGTGGCGCTTCCGCGACGTTGCGGGCAATGCCCTACAGCCTATCATCACCAAACGTAACTCGTTAGACAGCGTGTTGCCAGGCGAATGGAAGGTTGACGTGGTAGATAATCGCGGTTGCGAACACACCTTCAGTCACACGGTGCCTGGCAGTCGGAACTATGCGATAAAGAAACCACCAACACAAATTACGTTTGCGCCCTGCGCCTTATACAAGGAGAACGGAGAGCTATCTTATGGCGAACTTACGAACCTAACCATAGAAGGCGGTAATACGGGCGCTAAGCGTGTTACATGGCAGCAAGTGCCAGAACAGGTCAAAGAGCTGGAGGGGAAGCCCGTGAGCCTAGAATCTTCAACCCCCTACAAGCTACCGCACGGCGAATATACATTACTCATCCAACAAGGAGGCTGTAATACGAATTTCACTTTTGAGATGCCGTATGATGCAACCAATCAGCCCAAATTAGAACTTCTAAACTTCCCCTCCGTGGTGTGTTACGGACAGGAACTGGAGTTTAATCTGGCCATTACGCGTGCCTCGTTACTGAAAACCGACCCAAGTAATCCGAGTGCTCAGCCTTACGAGTTCTTGGTGTATCACAACCTTGATGGCGACAAAGAGGTGCGCGGGAAAGTATTAGTCAAAGACCCTGCACGCCGCCTATTCCGCGTAGAATCACACATATACGATCGTTCTTCGGTTACCGTATCGGGCAAGAGTACCTCGGGCTGTCTGGTCTCTGACAGCAAACAAGTACAGGTAGTCCCCCCAGTTTCAATTGCCTATGACCCGAATGTGAGCCATGCAGGTGTACTGTACAATGGTAAAGTAATTGATCGGAAACGGAGCTTAAATATTGGGCAGGCAAACGAAGTGTTATACTATTACGATAGTATTGCGCTTGGCGTTCTGGAAGGAGCAAAAACCGAAGTCGGTTTCCAAGTAACGGGCGGCAAGGGGCATCAGTTGTTGCTAGATATTAAGCCTGCGGGGATCTTTACGCCCTCTTCGTCGGGTAAAGCATATTTGTATGACCTACTGCTCCCCACTGACGCATTCCAGAACCCAAGTTACGAGATCCGTACAGTATCAAAGGATGGGTATACATATGACTTCCTCCGCACCACGGCGACCGTTGCAGTGACACGCGCCGATATAAACCAAACGTGTTATAGCGAACAAGATATATACATTCGTCTTGTAGAACGCCTCCGCGTCCCAAATGTATTTACCCCCAACGGCGACGGCGTCAATGACCGTTGGCTGTATAATGGCGATCCACAAAATATAAACCTTTACTCTCATCTGCAAGACCTTCTCCCCAACATAGAAGTAGAGGTCTTTACACGCTCAGGCGTTAGCGTCTGGTATGCAAAAGGTGCGGGTATAGGGCAAGGCTGGGACGGCAATGTAAAAGGGACGGAGGATCCGCTTCCCGTGGGCACCTATTACTATGTGATTCGATTCAATGCGCCAGGCGGTGGAAAGAAGTGGAAACCCGTCTCGGGCTCAGTTACCATAGTGCGTTAGAGGATGAATAGAATTAAGACGGAACGCACTCTCACACTCTCTTTACATTTCCTATTCTGGGGAACGCTTCTCTTTTTCGGTCATCACGCTGTAGGGCAACAGATGTATCAACTCACACAGTTTATGCTAAACAACTACACGGTCAACCCCGCCGTTGTGGGCACATACAACTATTTTCAGGCACGCACGAACCATCGTTTCCAATGGGCAGGCTTGACAGACGCTCCGATCACCAATGTGGTAAGCGTTTACGGTCCTCTTACGAAGAGCCCGATGGGCTTCGGTGCATTGTTCTACAATGATATTACGGGTCCAACAGCTCGTACGGGGCTTTTGGGCTCTTATGCCTACAATTTTCCGCTTAGTGATGAGGTTCGTATTTCTGCAGGGCTTTCTGTAGGCTTCATGGCCTTTCGCGTAGATGCCTCTAAGTTTGATCTCGGCGATAATACAACCTCGGCAACCGACCCCGCCTTGCTTACCTTCCAGTCCAAGACGAGTGTTGTACCAGACGGGGCGCTCGGCGTCTATGTTTACGCTTCGCATTACTATGTTGGTGCAGCTTGCCAACAAATTATGGGTAACTCGCTTACGTTGTACGGGAAGTCAGTACGTCCCAATGTACTGCGGCGCAGCTTCTATGTTCATGGTGGGTATCTAATTTATCTAAGTGAGAATTTTGATATTGAGCCGTCCGTAATTGTAAAATGGGCGCCTCCTTCACCATTTCAATTTGATGTAAATCTGAAAGCCACATTCCTAAACCGCGTGTGGGCGGGTATATCTTATCGTCATTCCGACGCGGTTAGTTTCATGCTGGGGTATCGGCATAACAATCGGATACTCTTCGGTTATAGCTTCGATTTCAGTTACACGCGCCTGCGAGCCTACTCTGGCGGTTCTCATGAGCTCATGATTGGCTATCAGTTCGATAAGTTGAAATAAACGCGACGTAGTACCCCACATGAGACAATGGAAGGCGAAGAGTTTCTGCATGCATTGTGGCAACAGCTCCCCTATCTGCACGAAACACTAACCACAACCGACGGTCACGCCGTAGAGATACGCGCACTGGGGCAGCATAATCAGAATGCAGGTCCCGACTTCCTTAATAGCCAAATTGTCATCGACGGTATACTCTGGTGCGGCGACGTAGAGATTCATCAACGCGCGAGCGATTGGTACGCACACGGTCACAATACAGACCCAGCATACAATGCCGTAATCTTGCACGTGGTAGCCGTAAATGATGGTGTTGCCATGACTGAGGGCGGACGCAGCTTACCTACGCTTGTCTTCCCCAATTTATCACTTTATCAGCGTCATTTTGAGGCACTCGCCCAATCTGTTACCCAACCACCCTGTGGAGAGCGCTTAGCGCAATTATCGCCATTGGATTTAGCGAGCTGGCAGACGCGTCTTCTGATAGAACGCTTGGAAGCACGTACTGCGCAGATTCTTAACGAGCGTAAGAAGTGCGAATTAGATTGGGAAGAGGCTTTTTACCGTTCCGTTTCACGCAGCTTAGGTCAAAAAGTAAATAGCGACCCGATGGAGCGATTGGCGATGCAAACGCCACTAAAACACCTGTACAAGGTGTGTGACAATCGGTTGGCGCTAGAAGCGATTTTACAGGGGCAGTCGGGGCTTTTGCACGGGATTGAGCGTCCAGATGCTTATACAGAGTCTTTGCAGCAAGAATATGCCTATTACGCGGCGAAATGTAAACTAGAAATGCCGTCTGCGCTGGGGTGGAAATTCTTCCGCTTGCGTCCGTACAGTTTCCCATCCATACGTATTTCACAGTTAGCCGCCATTTTGCAGCACGGTAAACACCTCCTATCGCATGTACTCGAGGCACAAAGCTATTCGGAGTTGGTTGCCTTGTTCCACGTTCATGCTGTGGATTACTGGGATTCGCATTTCCGTTTTTCACAGCCCACCAAGAGCGTGCAGCCGAAGGGGATTGGGAAAAGTAGTATTCACACTGTGTTATTGAACAGTGCTCTGCCGTTCCGTTTTGCCTACGCACACGTCCAAGACGACGAGGCTCTGGTAGCCAAGACCTTACAGATGTACGAGGAGGCTGTACCAGATGATAACGCAATTGTGCGCACCTTTATAGAAATCGGCGTTCCGTGCCAGAATGCCGCGCAGAGCCAAGCATTATTACAGCTTCAGAAGAACTACTGTGAGCGCAATCGGTGTTATCTCTGCCCTGCTTGGCGTCTCGCGCTAACAGAAAGTAAGAAGTAAAAAGCTAAAAGCTAGAAGTAAATACCAAGTTCTAAGTACCAAGTACGAAGTTCTAAGTAAACGCCTTTATGTAAGCGCTTGTCGCACCTCTTAACTCTACACTCTTTGTTTCACAAAATTCAAGAGACAAATGCAACTGCTGAAGAGTGACGCTTGTCGCACATAAAATTCTTATATAAAAAACGACCTGCCCATTTGAGCATCGTTGAGAGGCTTGGCAGGTTCTACACGCACAAATGTAAGGAATTTCTCAGAAATGGTGATTCGACCTACAAAACTAAGCGATAAAAGCATCATCCAGAATACGAAGACGCCAATTTGCGACTAGAATAAAGACGAAAAACGAAAAATGTATTGTAAAATCCGCTCTGCGCATTTAATGAGCGTATCTGAGGGCGAGGTTCAATTTAAGTACGAAACGAGGTTCAAAGCTTCATCAGGTACGAAGTACGAGGTTCAAAGTACTAAGTAACACCCTCTCTGTAATGCGCTTTGCGCAAACTTTGTACTTCTTCTGGGCGCACTCTAAAAGATTAAAATGTTATCTTTGTTTGAAGCTGGTTTATTGAATTTCAGGTTGTTAATTTTAAGATATTGCAAATGAGAATTTTACGGTTTATATTCCTACTTGGGCTACTACCGCTAGTGCCAGTTGCACTACAAGCTCAGCCTAATGATTCGCTCAACCTCACGTTAGAACTCTTTCAACGGACACGTGCCGAGGTACACGGAGGTTATCACGAATTGCGTAGCGATTCCCCCGCGGCATTCTTTCTCAACCAACGCGTCGATCTGGGGCTAGACATCCAGTACCATTTGTTTGAAACCCATGTAACCATACAAGACGGACGCATCTGGGGGGCAAATGCAGGTACTACTCATACCCAACTTCTGGAAGGATGGCTACAAATATCTAACCCTTACCCCGATAACTTCTTTCGCTATGTGCGTTTTGGTAGACAAACAATACAATTGGACGACGCATGGCTCTTTATGGCACGACGATACGGACGCCTAGGTTTGGCGCACGACGCCCTACACACATTATGGCAACGCAATCATTTTACTATGCGACTTTATGCCATGGCAAATGCGCTTAATGAAAAGAACAGCCGATTGGAATACTATGACCCGCACTACTACAAGTATATGCTCATTGCACACGGGCTCTACACACTCGCGCCACAAAACACTATCGGCGGAATTGTGGTAGGCGATTGGAATCAGGATAAAGCTCACCCTCGACGTCCCTTCGGACGCTTTACAGGCGGTATTCTTATCAATTTTCGTCCCACGAACAGCGTGCAGTTCAAAGCGGAAGTATACTACCAAGGCGGGAATACATACAGTTTGAAGCACGATACGGCGATGAGCGTAAATGCATTCTCAATGCATAGCCGTCTTTTTATACACGGAGTAGTAAAAGGGGCTTTCGGCTTAGACTGGATCTCGGGGGGGACAGACTCCGATCTCAAAGCAGGACGGTTACGCCAATTTGATCGACTATCAGGGACATCGCACAGCTTCTTTGGGTATATGGACTACTTCACGTTGGCTCTGCCAACGCTGCACGGTCACGGTTTGCGCGACTACAATGCGTGGCTCTACGCTCCCAAACTAAATAATGTAGAAATGGAAGTTTCGCTTCACGCCTTTCAGATGGATAAGCAGTTCAAGGAGCTGAACACGTTCCTCGGGTTAGAATTCGACCTTAAGGGGAAGGTGGATTTTTATCGCGATATGCGCTTAGAATTTGTTTATGGCTATTTTTACGGCACGAAAACGTTAGTTACTTTGCAAGGGGGGCAAGTTACACATCACGGGCATTTTGCTACATTGAGCTTCCAGTACGCCCCTCAGATTAGGCTCAAAGTCCCGACGCGAAGTCAACCATAACATGTTTTCGTTGTTGTAACAGAAAGAACGTAAATAGAAAATAAAAAGAACTATAAGTAATGGCAGAACACGTACGTTTGCTGATAATCGGGTCAGGTCCAGCAGGTTATACAGCTGCTATATATGGTGCACGCGCAAATTTGTCTCCTGTACTTTATGCAGGGCTTACACGCGGCGGTCAGCTGACACAAACCACCGAGATTGAGAACTTTCCAGGGTATCCGCAGGGTACTACGGGGACAGCCCTCATGGAAGACCTTCGTGCTCAAGCCGAGCGTCTGGGCGCAGACCTGCGTGAGGGTATAGTAGTAAAGGCAGATCTGACAGACACGCGTCGCGTTGTAACGTTGGACGACGGTAAGGAAATCGAAGCCGATGCCGTGATTATTGCCACTGGCGCCGAGGCGAAATATCTGGGGTTACCCTCCGAGCAAAAGTTCCGCCAGATAGGCGGCGTATCGGCTTGTGCCACGTGCGATGGTTTTTTTTATCGCAACAAAGTGGTAGCCGTGGTTGGTGGAGGCGATACGGCGGGCGAAGAAGCGACCTACTTAGCCTCTATTTGCGAAAAGGTTTATCTCATTGTGCGTAAGCCCGCAATGCGTGCCTCAAAAGCCATGCTAGATCGTGTAAATAATACTCCGAATCTGGAAGTGCTTTATAACACGGTAACCGACGAGGTGCTCGGCGATGACACGGGCGTAACGGGAGTACGAGTTCTCAATACTGAGACAAACGAGAAGCGCGAGATTGCCATTCATGGTTTTTTCCTTGCAATAGGTCATAAGCCCAACTCCGACGTATTTAAGGATCAGATCAAGGTGGATGAACAGGGCTATATTGTGACCGAGCCTGGGACTCCTAAAACGAACGTTGCGGGCGTCTTCGCAGCTGGCGATGTACAAGATCCACACTACCGTCAGGCCATTACCGCTGCGGCATCGGGGTGCAAAGCCGCCCTTGATGCTGAAAGATTTTTGGGCACGCGTAAGTTTTAGTGGAACATATTCTACAACCAGACGTATACCAAAGCGTCATGGTTTCAGTATTAAGAAGAGCTGGGTTTACACTTCGGTGCAGACTCAGCTTTTTTTTGTAAGCTGGAGTTGGAAACGATACACACGCCCAAAACGTTGTAGCAAAAAAGACAAGACGCGATGGATAATATGTTAGCGCAGCGGTTTCTTTCCGCCTTCAACAAGATCGAGGAGCAACTGGCAAATATGACACAAGCCAATTCGCATACCCCCTTTATCGCGATGCTTGACACCGTATCGCGACGCAACTCCTTGGTACGTCAGTACTACTCCGACCTGTCGCAATATGCACGACTGCGCAATATAATGGTTCATACCATGCGCGATGGTTACTTTATGGCCGTGCCCCACGAGAGTGCCGTGCAAAAGATAGAGGGCATCGCAGAGCAGCTGAGCAATCCTCCAATCGCTGCTGATATTATGACCCCGAAACCATTTTTTGTGCGAAGTAGTGACCCGATTTCTCGCATAGTAGAAGAGTTTCAACAGAGAGGCTTTATGCGCTGTCCTATCGTAGATGAAACGGGCATTACGGGGCTTATAACCGCCAAAAGTATTACTCGCTGGTTAGCGACTGCGGGGTACGACGACAGCGAGAAATACCTATCATTACAAGCGGCTCTTATGCAACCCGTTACTGTACTACTGGAGTACTGCGCTCCAGACGAGTTCGCTATAGTGCCTCGGGGGTATACTTTACCCGATGTATTGTATATGTTCCAGCAGGGAGTAGCGCGTGGTAAATATTTACAGAGTATTTTAGTAACGGTGGATGGTACGGCACACTCACCTCTAGTGGGTATTATTGCCCCCTCAGATTTACCCAAGTTGTACGACCAGAACTAGGAGCAAGTGCCACGGACAGTGCGTTAAAATGCGGAAATGACGGGGTTGTGACTACTATCCTAAAATCTAATAGGTTGATCCCCCCGATTACAGACGGCATACAAAAAAGGCGTTGCCCGAAGACAACGCCCTGAATATAAACTATAAAACAACTATTATAAGAACCTCTGCACTAATCTCGTAGTTTGGCAATAATAAACTCGCGATTCAGACGTGCAATATGTGCTATAGAGATCCCCTTCGGGCACTCTGCTTCGCATGCTCTGGTGTTCGTACACCCTCCGAAGCCTAGCGCGTCCATCTGCGCCAGCATATTTTTTACGCGCATCGCAGCCTCGGGACGCCCCTGCGGAAGTAAAGCATACTGCGACACCTTAGCCGAGACAAAAAGCATGGCCGAGGCATTCTTACACGCAGCAACACAAGCCCCGCAACCGATGCAAGATGCTCCTAAAATAGACTCGTCTGCCTTGTGTTTAGGCACCAAAATAGCATTAGCATCTCGCGCTGCACCTATGTTCACAGAGATGTACCCCCCCGCTTGTTGAATCTTATCAAATGCGTGGCGGTCTACTATCAGGTCTTTGATAACAGGGAAGGCAGCAGCACGCCACGGTTCTACGGTAATGGTAGCGCCATCGCGGAACGAGCGCATATGTAATTCGCAAGTCGTGGTTTTGGTCTCAGGACCATGCGGCTTACCATTGATGTAAAGACTACAGCAGCCACAGATGCCCTCCCGACAATCGTGGTCAAAAGCCACGGGCTCGATGCCTTTTTCCAAGAGAACCGAGTTCAAGTAGTCCAATATCTCGAGGAACGACATGTCGGGCACAACATTTTTGAGCTCGTATTTCTCAAAACGCCCCTTTGCTTTGGGATTCTCCTGACGCCATATTTTAAGTACAATATCCATTGTTCTTCTCCCTTCCATAAAATCGTTCCCAAGCCTACTTGTAGCTCCGTTCTGCTAATTGCACGTACTCGAACTTTAAGGGCTCTTTATGCAGCTCTGGGCGTTCTTGTCCTTTGTATTCCCACACTGATACGTAAGAATATTCAGCATCGATTCGTTTTGCTTCGCCCGTCTCCGTTTGGGATTCTTCGCGGAAGTGTGCACCACAGCTTTCTTGACGATTTAGTGCGTCCAGACACATCAGGCGTGCAATGTCAAAAAAGTCAGCTACGCGTCCTGCTTTTTCCAAGTCTTGATTCACACCTTGGTCTGTGCCTAGGATGCGTAAATCTGACCAAAACTCCTTCTCGAGATCGTCAATGAGGGTTAGTGCTTTTTTCAACCCCTCTTCGTTGCGAGACATGCCGCAGTACTCCCACATAATCTTCCCCAACCGTTTGTGGAATGAGGTGGCAGACTTCGTGCCCTTTATATTCATTAGCTTGTCTATACGGGCGCGTACAGATGCCTCGGCGTCATCAAACTCTTTTGTATTGGTATCAAAACGTGGTACACGTATCTGATCGGAGAGATAGTCTGATATGGTGTACGGGATGATGAAGTAACCATCGCCCGATGTCTGCATGAGAGAGGCAGCTCCTAAACGATTCGCACCTTGGTCTGAGAAATTACTCTCACCAATGGCAAAAAGTCCAGGAACGGTGGTCATTAGATTATAATCAACCCACAAGCCTCCCATGGTATAATGCCCAGAAGGGTAAATACGCATAGGCGTCTTTAAGGGCGATTCCCCCACAATCTTTTCATACATCTCGAACAGATTGCCATAACGATCCATTAAGACTTTTTCGCCTAGTCGTCCGAGCGCCTCACCAAAATCGAGGTATACGCTCTGCCCCGTAGGACCGACTCCATAGCCAGCATCGCAACGCTCCTTGGCAGCACGCGAAGCCACATCGCGGGGTACTAAGTTGCCAAAAGCAGGGTAACGACGTTCGAGATAATAATCGCGTTCCTCTTCGGGGATCTCATTAGGTTTACGCGTATCTCCCTTCTTCTTTGGCACCCAAATCCGTCCGTCATTCCGGAGGGACTCGCTCATAAGCGTTAGTTTGCTCTGGAACTCGTTAAGCATCGGCAAACCCGTAGGGTGTATCTGAATGAAACTCGGGTTTGCAAAACAAGCCCCCTTCCGATAGGCCGCCATCGCTGCCGAGCCATTACTATTGAGCGCCAACGTAGAGTAATAATATATGGTACCATAGCCCCCCGTAGCCAATACTACGGCATGTGCACTGTGTCGCTCCAGCTCGCCTGTAACTAAATTACGAGCAATGATACCGCGAGCGCGCCCATCAACTAGCACAATATCTAGCATTTCGCGGCGCGAATAAACCGTTACTGTACCTTTCGCTATCTGACGGTTTAATGTGCTATACGCCCCCAGCAAACACTGCTGACCTGTAATACCTTGCGCATAAAATGTGCGCGACACTTGTACGCCACCAAAAGAACGATTCTCTATTAGTCCGCCGTAATCGCGTGCAAAAGGTACACCCACTGCGGTAAAATGATCTATCACATAATTACTAACCTGTGCGGCTCGATATACATTGGCTTCGCGCGAGCGGAAGTCGCCCCCTTTGAGCATATCATAGAAGAGGCGATAAACGCTATCGTTATCGTTCTTATAGTTCTTTGCGGCATTTGTTCCCCCTTGGGCTGCAACTGAGTGTGCACGACGCGGCGAGTCTTGGAAGCAGAACACCTTCACATTATAGCCTAATTCGCCTAATGCAGAGGCAGCCCCTGCGCCTGCTAACCCCGTTCCTATAACTATGATATCTATGCGTTTTCGGTTGGCGGGATTCACCAGCTTGAGGTGCGCCTTATGACGATCCCACTTCTCTGCCAAAGGACCTTCGGGTATCTTGGAATCTAGTATAACACTCATCTTCTATAGCCTCCCTCAGCTTAACGAATTAAGAAATAGAGTGGGATTATAGCAAAGCCCCCACCGACTAATATTGCAAATACAATGGAAATAACGCGCAGACGCGAGATCCACTTCAAATTGTTCCACCCCACGGTTTGGAATGCTGACCAAAAGCCGTGCGATAAATGAAGCGCCAAAACTAGCCCTGCTAACATGTAGATCAGACAATAGAGAACGCTGCTATTGAAAAGCTCTGCAATGACAACATAGGAGTTATCCATGGTCACACCATCTATCACCGTTTCGGGCATAGTTGTGTAACGGAACTTATAGAAAAAGTTCCAAATATGCAGAACTAAGAAGAGCAACAGCGCAAAGCCCAGTATGTACATATTTTTTGAGGACCACGATGAGAGGTGATTCCCAGCACGTACGGCGTAGGAAACAGGACGGTGGCGTCTGTTACGCAACGTTATGAGCGTGGCATAGACTATGTGGAAGATAAAGCCTGCGGCGAGCAGAGGTTCCATGAGACGTATGAGCGGTGTAGAAATCATAAAATGTGCCGCCGTATTGAAGAGTTCTCCTTCGCCCCAATGGCGTCCGAATAAGAAGACGTCGTTCAAAGTCAATGTTAAGTTCATCGCCAGATGAACTACGAGAAAGAGGATCAGGAATAGCCCCGTGATGGCCATCACAAGCTTATGCCCCACCGAATTGCTAAAAATACCACCCATATTCGTAAAATCGTATTGTTTATTCGGCGTTTTACCCACGCCACGTCTTGCAAAGGTAGGGCGCTTTTTCTATCTCCACAGGGAATTTAAGCCCTGTAGCTCAAATTTAGAGTGACTATAAAGACCTAAAACTAAGTTCTTAGTCCCAAGTTCTAAGTTCGCGACAAGCGCTTACAATCTGGGGTTAACTTCGTACTTACTGACGCTTCGTAGCTTGTACTTTGCTGCTACTACAGTCTATTCGACTAACTCCATCTCCTTAAGCAGGTAACCAGCCTTAGCATAGCGGTCGATGAAGAAGAGTACATAACGAATGTCTACCACAATGTTCCGACACTTAACAGGATCAAACATGATATCAGACATCGTACCCTCCCAGACACGGTCAAAGTTCAGACCTACGAGCTCGCCACGCGCATTGAGAGTGGGGCTACCCGAGTTGCCTCCCGTGGTATGTACACTAGCCAAGAAGCAAGCAGGAACGCTCCCATTCGTAGTCCAACGCCCGTAATCTTTATTGGCATAAAGTGCTTGCAGGCGAGGAAGCATGACGTAATCATGAGCCCCAATTTTTACTTTTTCTACCATCCCGTCTAACGAAGTAAAGGGCGTATACTGTACCCCCTCGCGAGGGCTGTAGCCTTCCACTTTTCCATAAGCTAGTCGTAATGTCGAATTTGCATCAGGAAAGAAGACGCGCTCGGGGTACATTTCCATTAATCCTGCCACATATCGCCGATACAAATCTGTTGTACGTGCACGGAGTTCGAGGAGCGGCTCAGCAACGACGGTTTTGTACTCATTTGCTAATGCCTCTGCAAAGAGAAATAGTGGATCTTTACTCAGTTGCTTGAGGAAATTCTTGCCACTGAACGACTCGTCCCACTTCTTTTCATTTGTACAAAGCGAACGACTCATCACCTTCTTCTGAAAACGCTCAATGTCTTTCTTGTCGCGTATTTCACGCTGAATTAGAGACAAGCGCTCGGCGTGCGTATTTTCGTTCAGATAGGCTTCAAACATTGCTTTTGCCAGCGCCAGATCCACGCGTAAATCGTAGTCCTTAAAATATTCTGTGGCGGCAATTTTTATATCCTTTAACTCGTCAGCGGTGAGAGGTCGATTTTCTTGTCGTGCCGTCCGCGAGACTCGTGCCATCTTTTGTGCATAGGCAAGGCATTCAATCCCCATGAGTCCTTGCGTATAGATATCATTCGCTTTCACGAGTGGTTTTAACTCGGCATACAATTGGTCGAGCGAGGGTAAGATGTCCTGATATTTGCTTTTTCTCTCAGGTGTGGAGTTTGCAAAGCTGGTAAATGCTTTTTCTTGTTCACGCTTTTTTCTAACAGCCTCAATACGCTCCAAACCACTAGCTTCGCCGATCCATTTTTTCCACGCATTCGCCACATTGGCATGTTTGCTCGCATACTGTATACGCAGCGTGTCTGAGAGAGCCATAAATTGTTCCATTACGTCCAGTCGTTTCCGACGCAGCGCCACCTTACGCGGATCTTCAGCCGTTGCGACAGATTCTACTGCGGCAGCTGTCAGATACTGTTGCGTCGTTCCAGGATATCCGTAGACCATGACAAAGTCTTTCTCTTTCACGCCTGCGACGTTAATCTTTAAGAACTTTCGAGGGTGGTACGGAACGTTTGTGGTACAATAGTCTGCAGGTTCATTGTCTCTGTTTGCATAAATACGAAATAGCGTAAAATCGCCCGTATGACGTGGCCACATCCAGTTATCAGTATCGCCCCCGAACTTCCCTACACTAGAGGGCGGAGCCACAACGAGGCGCACGTCAGTATAAGTCTTGTAGGCATAAATGTAGTACTGATTGCCATAGTATATCGGCTTAATATCGTAATCTAAGGAGGCGTCTTTTTCTCGTAGCTCCTTCTTCAATACATCAATACGGGTCGCAATTTCTTGCTCGCGAACCTTCGTGTCTGCTGAAAGGAGATCATCGCCCAAAATCTTTTCCGTGCACTCTTCCAGATACTGTAGGAAACGAACTTTTAGACCTGCGCAAGGCAATTCCTCTTCGCGGGATTGAGCAGCAAAACCATCTTTAAGGTAGTCGTGTTCAACTGATGAGAGGGCTTGTATGTATTCGTAACCACAGTGGTGATTGGTAAAAACGAGCCCATCGGCCGATACAACTTCACCCGTACACCCATTCCCAAAGCGCACAATAGCATCCTTGAGAGAGGGTGAGGCGACTGAGTAAATCTCATCGGGCGATAATTGACACCCAGCCGCCGCCATTTTTACAGCGCAAGTCTGCTTAAGTTTGTTCGGTAACCACATTCCTTCTTCAGCATAAGCTCCCAGTGCAAAAACACCCATGGCGAGCGACAGAAATAAAAAACGCATAGCCTATCGGATTATTTATTTGTCCCCGTAAAGGTAGGCAAGATGCGAGAAAAGAGGAGAAACGTAACTCGTCGATAGGATCGGTCAAGAGTTAAAAGTAAAAAGCTAAATGCTATAGGTGAAACAAGATGCACATCTACCTTACAAAAAGCATTGATAATTAGCATCCTATAAAGGTTAACAGCAACGCAGACTAAGAATTCAAGAACAGATACAATTCCAAAATTTGAGCGGCATCTAATTGATATTAGACACATACTAAGTGTTTTTTGGTAATTTTGTTTAGGTAAAAGAGGAGAAGGTCGGCGATGTTGGTAAAGACTTTTGGTAGTGCCGTGCACGGCATCAGTGCACAAACAATCGTGATAGAGGTGGTTACAACGCAAGGCGTCCGCCTCAACTTAGTAGGCCTACCCGATAGCGCGGTGAAGGAAAGTGAGTATCGGATACGTTCTGCATTTTCTACCAACGGTTACAGCTTTCCGCGCAAGGCGATTGTCATCAATATGGCGCCAGCTGATCTGCGCAAAGAAGGCTCTGCTTATGACCTTCCGCTCGCAATAGGCATTCTAGCCGCATCAGAACAGATCTCAGATGCGCAGCTCGCTGATTACATAATCATGGGCGAGCTGTCTTTAGATGGTAAATTGCAACCTATACGAGGAGTACTCCCCATCGCACTACAAGCGCACGAGGCGGGGTTCAAGGGGCTAATTATTCCAGTGCAAAACGCCCCCGAAGCAGCAGTAGTGGAAGGCTTAGACGTATATGCTGCTGAGAATCTCACCCAAGTGGTAGAGTTCTTCTCGGGTAATACGGATGTCCTGCCACGCGTGGAACGGAATATACAAGCTGATTTTGAACAAAGTGGGAACTTTTACGACATTGATTTCTCCGACGTCCGAGGGCAAGAGTCTGTCAAACGCGCTTTTGAAATCGCGGCTGCTGGCGGGCACAACCTGATCATGATTGGACCTCCGGGGGCAGGCAAAACTATGTTAGCGAAACGTCTTCCCACGATCCTCCCACCGCTTACACTGCGGGAAGCATTGGAGACGACAAAAATACATTCCGTGGTAGGACTTATTCCTCCTGGAGCGGGCATCGTAACGGTACGCCCATTCCGTAGTCCGCACCATACCATTAGTGATGTGGCACTTGTGGGCGGCGGGCAGTATCCGCAACCAGGCGAGATCTCGTTGGCTCATAATGGTGTACTATTCTTAGACGAGTTGCCCGAATTCCGTCGGCAAGTATTAGAGGTGATGCGCCAACCGCTGGAAGACCGAAAAATTACCCTTTCACGTGCCAAAAGCTCTGCGGACTATCCCGCCTCGTTCATGTTGATAGCTTCCATGAACC
>CAJPTS010000019.1 GCA_905373625.1 Bacteroidia bacterium | reverse complement strand
AGCCTTGCCTCCGCAAGGTTTTGTAGGGGCGAGGCACGCCTCGCCCGTCATACCATGCCTCGCCCCTATAAAATGTGCCGTTGGCACATTCTTCAAATCTATCGCGAATATTGCATTGTTTTGCTTTTGAACAGCGCAAAAGTCCAATTTGCCAATACGTGTATTACAATCGTACTGTGCAAAGAAGGCTTCTGCAATACGAAGCTTTAGTTCCTCTTCTTGTAATTTGTAGAAAGAGTTCATTTCTTTAGGTACTAAGTACGTGGGTCACGTGTATTACACACTGTCAAAATTAGTGATTAGTAGCGCAAAGTGTTCATCTGTCCATAGCTCAACATGTCACATTGGGCAGAAACAGATGAAATTTTAACCGCTGAGGGAAGCTAAATGTTTATTTTTGACACACCCGCTACAATTTCGTCTCTTGTCTGCCTCACTAACAAATAGCAAATTCCAGTACGGCAACCTCGCCATCTTCGCTCGCCATAAGCGTGTAAATATCTATGCACGCGGGTACAAGCACCACCTCCATTGGCGCAACGGTCATAGAAGAGACGTTGTTACCACTATGCCAAGTAAGCCTAAATGTGGCAGACGTGCTAAGGTAGGTACGAAACTCATTTTTGCTTTCTATAATGAGGGGACTTTCTGCACCTAAAATATGACGAGCTAAGTAGAGGGGGCTAGAATTAACGAGCACTTGTTTGTCCCTTAATGTAGGATCTACTTTGTTTAGCGTGGCTCGTAGAGCGAGGTGCGCGGCTGCGACCCCAAAATCGAGGTGCAGTTCGCGTTTATTGCCTTGTGCATCTGTGCGCCCCCAGTCGTAGAGCCGATACGTCGTATCGCTCGGTTGTTGGATCTCCAGTAGTTGAATACCACCGCCAATGGCATGCACAAGACCAGCAGGCACAAAATAGCAGTCGCCAGCCTCGGCACGGTAGCTTACCAATTGGTCGCAAATTGTCTCGTCATCAATACAGTTTCGCAGAACTTCGGCATTAAGCGCTTCGCGAAATCCCGCATAAACTGAGGCATTATCCACGGCGTCTAAGATATACCACAACTCGCTTTTTCCATTAGATAGTCCTAGTTTTTGCGCAAATATGTCGTCAGGGTGTACTTGTATGGAGAGGGGGAGACGCGTGTCTATCCATTTTACAAGCGGGAGCGTATACCGCTGCGTTTTTTTTCCTAAGAGCTCCGTAGGGTACGCCTCTATAACTTGTTGTAGATTTTGCCCTTTCAAAGCTCCATTTTTTACAACAGACTCGTGCTCGGGTAGCGTAGAAAGTAGCCAGCGCTCACCGATCGGAAGGCCATTTGCCGAGCTACCTAAATGTGTTCCACCCCAAGGGCGAGCTACGTTCTCCCACTCGAAAAGAAGCGGATATAATGCTTGCTGCTTGTTACTCATCTCCTAGAACGCCAAACGTCTTCCATAACCGTTTCTTGCCCAAAAGTATAAAAAGCGCGTCATCCTACTATCGATCGCGCAAAAGCCTAATGGTGTGGCTCGTCTCTCTCTTATTGGTACAATAAAAAAGCCCCTGAACGAATTCAGAGGCTTGATATGCTAGGAAAAGGAGTGCCTATTCCTTGTAACCCTTCATTACCAGTTGTAGCTTGTTTGCCTTTGAGAAGATGTCCTTGTAGGCTTTCTTTACCGAGGAGGCGGTCAGCGCGTTTACAATCTTGTCATAATCAGTATGTATATCCACGCCCGTAGTCTCAAATTCGCTCATTACACGCAGCCAATAACCATTGCGACGCACATCTTCGGCATGCGACTTCTGGAAGTGCAGTTTTGCTTTCAAGACGTCTTCCTCCTTTACATCCTGTGCTAAAGCGTCAAAGATGTCGGCAACCTTAGGTATTAGCGCGTCCGCCTTCTCAGGATCCGTGTCAAACGTCATTATCATATGTGCAAATTGGTTGGGACGATCATTCAATATGCCATTCTCAGAGACACCGTATGTACCTCCTTCTTTTTCACGGATCTCCTCCGTATTGCGCAGACCGAGTACGTGTTCAATGGTTGCAACGTTGATCATGTTCTCTAACGTATACTTAGCAGGAGCACCGTAAGCTATAGCCACGCTCGTTTTCGGGGTCTCCATCTTTTGCGAGAAGGAGTCATTTACCGAATGGTCTGGGAAGCGCATCCCGTCATCCTTCCACGTACGTTTGTTGCCTTTCGGTAAGGAAGCTAGGTACTGATTTACAAGTGGTTTTAGTTGCTCCAGATTGATATTACCAACGATGTAAACCGTATAGTTCTGCGCACCAGGTATGAGCTCGTCGTAGATGGCTTTCATCCGCTCGAACTTGATCTTGTTCATTGTCCCAAGCGTGAGCGATGCGCTACGCGGATTATCATCATTGAGCAAGAGTGAGAGTTTACGCCCAAAGATTGCATTGGGGTCATTCTCTCTGTTCGCATAGATGGTCTTTAAGCGATCCATTAGCGATTGGAAGGCGGTTTCATCAAACCGAGGAGCAGTGAACGTCAGGTAAACCTCTTGTAACATTAACTCAATCTCGTCAACTTTGGCAGAACTGCTGCCGTAGATGGTCGTAGTAAAGCGCCCTAAGTTATTACCTACACTTACTTTTTTGCCCGCCGTGTACTTTGACAGCTCGATGGCATCGAAGTTACCTAAACCGCTCATATTCATTAACGTCCCAAAAATCTGTGCAGAATAGATATCGTCTGCTGGGAGAGATGCGTAACCTCCGTTGGAAACCGCTCTAAACAGAACCTCGTCATCTTTGAAATCGGTAGGTTTCAGAATTACTTTCATACCATTAGAGAGTGTCCATTCGGTTGTCTCGAACTTCTTGTTCTTCTTCTCTTTCTTGATTGAGCCAGCAGTGGGCATTTGTGCAATGAGGGGTTCTTCCTTCACATTATCCACCCATGCGGTTAATTGGCTGTCACAAATGCTGTTATAAATTTCGCTAACCTCAGCCTCGATGGGGATATTAGCTTTCTCTGTATCCGAAGCCGAGATAAAGACTAGCAGATCGCGCGACGGCATCAGGCTTCGTATCATCGCATTCACTTCTTCCAGTTCAATAGATTCGAGCATAGGAACAGCAATCTTCGTCTCGAGCTCTATGCCAGGCATCGCTTCATTATCAGTAAAGTGACTCATGCATTCCGATACGAGTGCAGAATTTGATTGCTTTTCGCGCTCATCATAGGCGCTCTGATACTCGCGTGCCATGTCGCTAATAGTACGTCCCAACTCAGAAGCATTAAAACCATGCTGCACAGCCCTTTGCGCTTCGGATACCAACACTTCGTATGCAGCTTTTAACTGAGTGGGCTTTGGCACAATGTTCAGCGAATAAAGATCCATGGGGTGTACCACGCTGTAGTAGTAGCTTTGCGCCATTAAGAATGGAGCAGTGCCTGACTGAGCCAATTCTGCATAACGGGCATTGAGACAGCGAATTGCAGCCTCGCGAATCAACTCCTCGCGGAGATGACCTATCGTCTTGGGTTGGTTAAAGCTAGGCTCGTGACGGAAGGAGAGTTCTATTCTAGCTATCTGCATTTCCGGATCGGTATAGTATCCGTAAACAATACCCTTAGCAACAGGGATCTCGTAATTAGGCTTTGGGGTGACCTCTTTCGGGATGCGAATCGCGCTCGCCATTTTCTTAACGCGTGCTTCCATCTCGTCTGCATCAAAGTCACCGACCACGATGATGGCTTGCAGATCGGGGCGATACCACTTGTGATAAAAATCTTTGATGGTCTGATACGGGAACGTCTTGAGCAGCTCCAGTGTCCCGATCACATTGCGCTCGGCATACTTAGATCCCTTGTAAAGCAGTATGTTCTTTTCGTCGCGTGCGCGCCAATTAGCCGTTCGGCGTGTACGGAGCTCTTCCATAATAACACCGCGCTCGTCATCAATCTCTTTATCATCAAAAGAGATCTCGCCAGACCAGTCGCAGAGCACCATTACGCAGGAGTCGAGCAGCCCTTTGCGCGTGGTGGGCACGTCGGAGATGTTGTAGCAAGTAACTTCCTGTGCAGTAAAAGCATTTACGTCGGCACCGAATTTTACGCCATTGTGCTCTAGGAAGTTTAGTAGCTTTTTACCAGGAAAATGCGTCGTACCATTAAACGCCATGTGCTCGGTAAAGTGCGCTAACCCCTGCTGGTCGTCATCTTCTAGGATCGCTCCTACGTTGTGCACAATGTAGAACTCGGCGCGTTGACGCGGCTCCTGATTGGCCATGATGTAATACGTCATCCCATTTTCGAGTTTTCCGTACTTCACCTTGGGGTTCATGGGGAGTTCGAGCTTCATGAGTTGCTCGATCTGTGCGGCATCTTGCGCGTGCGCAAACCCAGCCGTAAAGAGGGCTAGCAAAGCAAACACCAAAGTTGCTAACCGTAAATGATTGATACGAGACATTTCGTTAAAATTTATTGTACCTAAGGGACAAAGATAGTAATGCACAAGAATATATGTAATATATTTGTACGCGGAGGGTATGGGTATGAAAATCGCTGTAGTGGGCGCAACGGGGTTGGTCGGCTCTGTAATGTGCACCGAATTAGATCGGCTGCTTACAGGGGATTTTGAGCTTCTTTTGGCGGCATCTGCTCGTTCGGTCGGGCGTAAAATCGCGTTCCGTGGACGAGAGATCGAGGTACAAAGCATTGCAGATGTCTTAGCAGCGAATCCCGAAATAGCGCTTTTTGCGGCGGGAAGTGCCGTCTCTGTCGAATATGCCGAACAATTCGCACAAAAAGGCACGTACGTGGTAGATAACTCCTCGGCATGGCGTATGCACCCCAACGTCCCGCTTGTAGTGCCCGAGATCAATCCCGACGCGTTGCGTGCAGACGCACACATCATTGCAAACCCCAACTGTAGTACCATCCAAATGGTGATGGCGCTTGCACGACTACTTCCCTATGGTTTGGTGCGTGTACATGTAAGTACCTATCAGTCCGTAAGCGGATCGGGGATGAAAGGTATCGAACAGCTACAAGCAGAACGTGACGGACGAGAGCCAGACAAGCGTGCCTATCATTACCCTATTGACCTTAACTGTATTCCGCAGTGTGACGACTTCCTCGAGAATGGCTACACAAAGGAGGAAATGAAGCTCATAAATGAGCCACGAAAGATCTTCAACCTGCCTAATCTCGCCATAGCAGCTACGGCAGTACGAGTACCTGTATGGGGCGGGCATTCCGAAGCCGTATCGGCAGAATTCTCTCGACATATCACGCCTAGCGAGGCACGAGCACAAATAGCCTCTATGCCAGGCGTAACGGTAATAGATGACCCAACACAGCAGCAGTACCCAATGCCTCGCACTGCACACGACTCTGACCAAGTTTTCGTAGGACGTATAAGACAAGATCTGGCGGTAGGCGAGAACGCTCTCTGTATGTGGGTCGTGGCAGACAACATCCGAAAAGGAGCGGCCACCAACGCCGTGCAGATAGTAAAGATGATCCTCGCAAAGCGCTTCTGCTATATGTAAATGAACTGTTCCCTTCTCACATAATTTCACACGAATGTTAGGCATAGTGCCTTATAATGTAAACGTAACATTACACGTACGTACAGATGAGTAAATCTATTTTAAGTCGGCGAGCTCTCCTAGTCTATGGCGGGATTGCGCTCGTGCTAGCTGTCTTTGTCGTGGCAGCTTTTATCTACCGTGGTCGCGGTAGAGCGGTTCATTCCACATTTGATATTCAGCCCTACATCTCGGCTTATACCGCAGGGGTTATATCAAAAACGAGTTCCATCCGAGTAGTCTTTACTAAGGATCTCGCGCCCGAAGGGGCTATCGGACAGACGGCTAAGAGCAGTTTGTTAAAACTCTCGCCAAAAGTTAAGGGCGAGCTGTTGTGGACAAATGCGCGTACCCTGGAGTTTGTACCCAAAGAGCCGTTGGAGTCTGACCAGATGTATGAGGTGCAGGTGGCGCTCGAAGACCTCTTTGAAAATATACCCAAAGAGGCACGCGAGTTTGTCTATACGTTCCAGACGATCCGCCAACAAGCCTCCTGCACGGACGCCTATATACATTTAGAACCCTCGGGCAGCAATGTGGTTGCTACCGTGCGCGCCTTACTTCTTTTCTCTGATGTTGTAAGCTTAGAAGATGTGGAAAAGGGGCTTAGTCTTAAGCAAGGCGGAGAGAAAGTTGGCATAAACATCGAGCAGGGAAGTGACGACCGCGAATTCCGCATCGTCTCTGAACGCCTCTCAAGTGAAGAAGATTGTGAAATTATTTTTGATGGGAAACATTTAGGTATTTCAACGCCCTTCGAAGCGCCGTTGGTCTTCCACGCTTCTTCGCCTTTTACAGCTTATGACTTTAACGTGCGAGAATCTGACGCCCAGTTTGTACGGATCTATTTTTCGCAACCGCTAGATCCCAACCAAGATTTCCGTGGGCTTGTCTACGGCGAGGAGTTACGCGATGTCCGTGTAAAAGTAGATGGCAATGTGATGGATGTTTACTTTGGGAATCGCCTCGAGGGTAATTACAAGCTCCAGCTTGCGGGCGGAATCCGCTCCTACGGTGGGCAGCGAATGGATAAAGACTTAGCCTACGATATCGAGTTTACAGGCAATAAACCAGGCATACAGTTCTTACAGACGGGAACGATCCTTCCTGCCACAGGACAAGTACAAATCCCCTTCAAAGCAGTAGGACTCAAGGGGGTGGACGTAGAGGTCTACCAAATCTTTGAGAATAATATGGGGCAGTATTTTCAAAATAATTCGTTGAGCAATGATTACGTTAGCGAGCTGCGCCGTGTGGGGCGACGCATCTTCCGTAAAACACTGATGCTTGACGGTCTGGCCTCGACCCGTGCAGACAATGTCTATGCGCTCGATCTCAGCCAAGTGATACAACTGGAACCTGGAGCCATGTACCGCGTCAGCCTTAGTATGCGGCGTTGTCTCTCCACTTATGCGTGCGAGGACGAGGTAGAATTAGTACCCATCGAAAATATACCCACAGCAGATGACAATGACTACTACGATGATGACTATTATTACGATTACGACTACGATTGGGCGGAGCGAAACAACCCGTGCAACAATTATTACTACACCTATCGTGGAAAAAAGTGGACCAATATCTTAGTCTCCAACATCGGTCTCATTGCAAAACGTAATGGCAATGCCTCGCTGCGCGCCTTTGCTACTGGGATTACAGAAGGGAAACCGCTCGCAGGAGTAGAATTGAAACTCTTAGACTACCAGTTGCAAACCTTAGGCGAGGGTACTACCAATTCTGACGGAGTGGTAGATTTCCAAGCAACCGAAGGGCGCGATCCCTTCCTCATCATCGCTCAGCAAGGAGTACAACGCTCGTATCTGCCCGTGCAGCAGAATAATTCGCTATCCTATTCTACATTTGATGTCGGTGGCAATCAGCTTAAACGCGGCGTACAGGGATTTATTTATGGCGAGCGCGACGTGTGGCGTCCTGGCGATTCATTACACCTCACACTTATTCTCGAAGACAAACTCAACTCCTTGCCAGAGAATCACCCAGTAGAATTTACTTTCTCCAACTCACGCGGGCAGCTCGTTGAGCGGAAGGTGGTACCTGGCAATGCCCTAAACATGTACAGCTTTGCTACGGCAACAACCACCGATGCGCCCACGGGCACATATAACTTGGTGGCTACGGTGGGAAAAGCAAGATTCTCTAAGAGCATCCGCATTGAGACGATCAAGCCCAATCGGTTGAAAGTAAATCTGACCTTCAATAACGAGTTGTTACATATGGGCGAGTATAACAACTACCATATTGAGAGTCACTGGTTGCATGGCGCGCCCGCTCGCGGACTCATGACGGATGTCTCCGTACGTCTCTTGCCAGCTCAAACCACATTTAAGGGCTTTGAAGACTATATCTTCAACGACGCCACGAAAGAGTTCTACTCTTTTGAATTGAATGGCGAAGAGGAACGCTTAAATGAAAATGGGGTGTTGAACTCAAGAATCTACATCCGCCCAATCTCTGGTGTCTCGGGCATGATTAATGCCATATTCCGTACGCGAGTTTTGGAAGACGGTGGGGGCTACAGTATGGGGATCACAAGTAAAAAGCTCTCCCCATTTAAGTCTTACGCAGGTTTGTTAGAACCAAAGTCTGACCGTTACTACATTGAAACAGACAAGGATCAGCAATTCAAGGTAGTCGCAGTAGACGAAGAAGGGCGTCCGCTGTCTAATCAGCATCTCAAGTTTGCTGTATACAAGGTGGCGTGGAGTTGGTGGTGGGAGCATTCGGACTCCGACCTTGCATCGTTTGTGAACTCTAAGTCGACGAAACTCATAATTGACGGCGATATTTACACTGACGGACGCGGTATGGGATCATTTACTGCGCGTGTGAACTATCCAGAATGGGGGCGCTATTTGGTACGCGTCGTGGACGTAGAGAGTGGTCACGTAGCCTCAGATGTGGTGTACTGGGATTGGCCTGCTTCGCGCGAACGGACGGCAGACCGTGCCATGTCTGGCTCTACGGTTTTAGCGCTCAATGCAGATAAGAAGAAATATGAGGTCGGCGAGACGGCAGAGATCTCCGTACCAACACCAGTCGGAGGTACGCTGTTAGTTTCCGTAGAAAACGGAGCTGCGCTCATTAAGAGCGAATGGGTAGAGGCGAAGGATGGCGAGACGCTTGTTAAGATCCCGATCACGGCAGAAATGGCACCAAATGTTTATGCTGATATCACATTATTGCAGCCTTATGGACAAACGGCAAATGACCTCCCGCTGCGTATGTATGGTGCTATCCCGCTTATGGTAGAGAATCCGAAGTCGCACCTAGAGCCAGTATTAGATATTCCCGACGAGGTGCGTCCCGAGGGCAATGTTGAGATCTCTGTAAAAGAGCGGACAGGACGCCCCATGACCTTCACACTCGCTGTAGTTGATGAAGGGTTACTTGATCTTACAAACTTTAAGACACCAGACCCGTGGAACTTCTTCTTTGCACGTCAAGCACTCGGAGTGAACACCATGGACTTGTTTGACAATGTGATAGGAGCATATGCGGGGCGCATCGCTGGTGTACTTAGCGTAGGAGGAGACGAAGCGCTCATGAAGGAAAGTCTCAAAAACGAGGCAGAGAAGAATCCTTTGGCAAATAGATTTACGCCCGTAGTTCGTTGCTTTGGTCCGTATCATCTCCCGAAGGGGGCACAAAAAATTACCTTCCAAATGCCTAATTACGTCGGATCGGTACGAGTAATGGCGGTAGCTTCGGGTGATGGCGCTTATGGATCAGCAGAAAAGACTATGGCGGTACGCAATGCGCTTATGGTGCAGGCCACCTTACCGCGTATCATAGCGCCTAACGAAGAAATGTTGCTCCCAGCCACGGTCTTTGCCATGAAAAATAATGTAAAATCAGTGGCTGTTAAGATTGAGACGAATGAGCTTTTACAGGTTACGGGCAATACACAAGAAGCATTGAACTTCAATGGAACAGGCGACCAAGTGGTGAACTTCCGTGTACGTACCACGCAGCGCACGGGGATCGCTACTGCAAAAGTGATTGCTGAAGGTAATGGAGAGCGCTCAGAATATAGCATTGGGGTGGAAGTACGCAACCCGAATCCTGAAATACGACGCACTGTCGTGAAGAGTGTAGAACCTGGTAAGACCTTCTCGGTCGGTGTCAACGAATTTGGTACAACAGAAGTAAATGCTGCACGCGTTGAGGTTAGTAGCCTCCCTGCAATTGGGCTTCGAGACAAACTAGAGTTCATGATGAGTTACCCGCACGCCTGCCTAGAGCAGCAGACCTCGCGTGCATTTGTACAAATGCTTTATCCCGAAGTAGCACCTGTTACACCAGCTGAAAAAGATACGCTCTCCAAACAGGTGAGAGCCTTCATCGCACGTGTAGCGCAGTTCCAGTTGCCAAATGGCGGTTTTGCACTATGGCCAAACATGTCTTCACCGTCCTATTGGGGCACATCTTACATAGGACATTTCCTCCTAGAGGCTAAGCAGCGTGGTTATAGTGTGCCTCCTAGCATAATCAACAACTGGAAACGCTATCAGCAGAGTGAAGCCAATAGTTGGTCTCCAAAACGACGTTATGACAATTCTGATCTCACTCAAGCCTATCGTCTTTATACTTTAGCTCTCGCTGGCGCTGCGCAAATGGGCGTCATGAATCGCCTGCGCGACGAGAAAGAGTTATCTACCGCAGCGCGTTGGCGCTTAGCTACTGCCTACGAGTTGGCGGGAGCAAAGAATGCGGCAGAGAAACTCATCAATTCCTTGAGTACCACGGTAGAACCCGATGACGATATTGCGAACTTCGGTTCTATGACGCGAGACAAAGCTATGTTGCTTGAGAGTCTGACGCGTCTCAAGAAGATGGAGCAGGCAATGCAGACATTGCAAGCACTCGCGGCGGATATGAGTGGTAGCAAATGGCTCAGTACACAAGAGATCGGGTACGGGATGTTGGCTATTGCACAGTTTGCTAAAGAAGCGAAAGTGGCAAAAGATGGCGTAAAGGGCGAGCTCTCCTGTAGAAATGATAAGGAGACTCTTGCTACGGAGTTGCCTACCGCTTCTAAGGTTTACAACTTTGGCGGCGATATTGAAGCACCGCAAATTACCTTTAAGAATACGGGGAAAGGTGCGTTATTTGTCACGGTAACCATGGTCGGGACGCCAAAATCTAGCCAAGTGGCAGCAAGTGCAAATAACATAGAGTGCGAGGTTTCTTACATGACGCTCTCGGGCACGCCGCAGAATATTTCGTCAGTAACCCAAGGACAAGAACTCGTGGCACGTGTAACAGTACGTAATCTGGGGTATGTAGGCGATCTCTCGCAACTGGCACTTACTTACGCCGTTCCGTCGGGTTACGAATTGCGGAATTCGCGTCTGGAAGGCGACTCCAATTTTGAAAGTTCTAGCAGTACCTACCAAGACTACCGCGATGACCGCGTGTTTACCTATTTTGATCTCGCAGCGGGCTACAGCAAGACTTTCTACTTCGTAATAAATGCTTCGTACCGCGGTACCTTCCAATTACCGCCCACGTCCTGCCAAGCTATGTATCGTGCCGACGTGAGTGCCTCTACATCGGGAAGTACTGTAGAGATTGTAAGGTAAGATTTGCGAATAAACTAACGTGAATTATAAAAGGCACTACCCGCGCGGTGGTGCCTTTTTTGTTGCGTAGAACGTCTCTGGTGTGGTTTTTGTGATAAAGCAACTAGGAATACTTTTATGATGTAGAATCCCGTTTTGCACAGACATCGTTCATAGAAGTATAAACTGTAGTGTAGCATTCATGCGTGGTGTTGTATTCTCTTACATATCTGTTCTCGCTTTTTTCTTTACCCTCTTTATTGTGCCAACAAGCCATGCGCAGCAAGCCAAAGAAAAAGAAGATCTGCGCGGTAAAGAGATTGCAAGTCGCTTCGCAAAGAAGATGGCAGCATTACACTCCTTCCGCACAACCTTGGGACTGGAGGTAAAGTTCCAGCAAATGAAAAATCCAAAAGTGTATACTGCCACGCTGGAGGCACGCGGCGTACAGTACTATTTTAGTGGCATGGGGTTAGATGTATACTCCGACGGCAAATCGCGCTGGCAACACGCCGTAGCCGCTAAAGCGTTAACCATTACAGCAGTAGATACGACCTCGGCGTCGCCCCTTGAAAACCCTTTACGCATCTTCTCTACCTATCAGGATAATTTTAAGATCACATTTCAAGGCGAACGCACGGAGGGCGGAAAGACGTTCTACGACCTATCTTTTTATCCGCACGACATCAATCAACCGTATTCGCAGATCCATCTCTCCATCTATAAACAGACGCTAACGCCCGCCAAGCTCTCTTACTTTGGCAGAGATGGTAGCCGTTTTGTTGTAGATTTTAAGAAGTTTGAACCGAATGCTAAGGTTCGTTCCAGTTTTTCACTTGATCCTAGTACGCTTAAAGGAGTACAAGTTACTGATCTGCGCGAATAGAGCCGCGCGAAGACGTAAGCGGATTTGTCGCCCATAGATGAGTCTCATTCGTGTCCTTCTCAAACCCCTAATCAAGGTAAAACCTCTTAGAAAGCCGTCTATATCGGATAAAATTGGTACTTTTGATTGCGCATAAAAGGCATTTAAGAGGGAGCTCTGAGATGGGAGGAGGTAACATTAACTTACGACTAGGCAGGTTGTCAGACCTGTCGCGTGTACTCCTTTTATGGCTTCTATTCTTGTCTCCATTATTGGGGTATGCGCAGCACTCTGGGTTGCGTGCCATACGTCGAGGCGAGAGTATTTCCACCATGCGAGACATGTGCGTAGGAGCACGCATCGGTGGACAAATATCCTTTTTACGGACAGGCGCAAATTCCGAATTCAGTACCCCATATATAGGTTATCAATACGGTTTTGAGCTGCTCATTCCCGTTAATGACAACTTCGAGATTCAGATGGCAGCCCTCGGGAGCTGGAAGGGAGGGACGCTAGAGTCGCGCTTCGGCGCATATGACGGGGGGATTCCGATAACGACTAGAATCCGCATCATGTCTGTAAATCTTTCGCTTTTTGTAAATTATATTCGTCGCGAAGGGTTATATTGGGACTTCTACGGCGGGATCGGAATCGTACCTCAGGTGCAGGCAACGGGACGTATGGAGCTCGAATTTGCAGGCGGGACGCAGTCACACGACCTCAATGTAGGTTTTAATGATAAAGATCACATCTTCCCATTAAACTTCGGGCTCGGAGTACATATTGGTGCACGCTACCACTCACAGTTTGCACTTTCGTTATGGTATGAGCACGACTTCCTGAACTTACTCCCCAAGCAGAAACGCTTTTACGGAGCTGTTACCCCCGACTTCCTCTTGCGTCACGACTTCTCCCGCCCATACATCCAGAGCCTAGACAAGCTCGCAACACTTGCAGGCGGGATCTCGTTTGTTTATTATATAAAGCTCTAGCGCGACACTTACGTAAAGAGGAGGGTTGACTTATGGGATCTGCGTTAGATAGTTTACATTCTACCAATACTTCACCAATGCCACCACTGATGGACGAGGAGGTTTTGTTTGATTTTCATTGTCGTCGCCTCTTGGAAGACGACCGCTTACGACTGGCCGACGACGTGGTCAACGAGGCGCAGCGCCGAGGCGTGACGGGACGCTATCGAAGAGATATACTCCGTCTCTGCGAAGAACCGCTACTCAACGTTCAAAGCTATCAGAATGTGCGTATCGAGATGCGCGACCTCAAGATACACTTCCGCGCCAGTTTCATTAACGGCAATCAGTACTACATCACTATCAGTAATATTGTACACCCCGAGGACGCGGAGTTATTGGCCAAGTATTTACAAATAGTTAGCGAATTTGATGGCGAGACGGCTCGTGCAAAGATCCGAGACGTTTTGCCAAAGGCTGACGTTCTAACGGCTCAAGGATCGGGCATCGGGCTTATGCTCTTGCGCGAGATGTGCACTTCTTTCGAATATACCATGGAACCCGAAGGCGAGTTCTTTAATTATACCTTACGCGTCTCGCTCGCCCCCAAGACGAATACAAAAGTGAATTAGGAGATCTCTATTATGGATACATTGCATATTAGTGCTACCAAATATACACCAGAGATAGACTTTAATCCTCAAACGCGTCATCTGCAAATTTTGGGCGACTCGCGTCCTGAAGACACCGTCGGCTTCTATCAGAAGATACTCCTGTGGATTGACAACTTTTTGGTCTCGGTTAAACAAAACTCGCCCAACGAAGAAGTACTCATTACATTCCGCCTCAATTATTTTAATTCCATCTCGGCAAAGTATCTGCTCGCCATTATCAACAAGTGCAAACCCCTGCACACTGACGGCGGTCAGCTTAAGATAGAGTGGTTATACCTCTCGGATGACGAGGAAGCAAAACAGTGGGGCGAAGATCTCCAAGCCATTACACAGCTACCCTTTGAGATCCGTCCCGTAGAAGAATTATAGACACGAATAACAGAGAGCACGCACCTTGTGGGCGCTGATTAGAAAATATTACTACCTTTGCATTGTCGTTAATGTGCGGATTGACCTATGGTGTAATGGTAGCACATTAGATTTTGGTTCTAACAGTCTAGGTTCGAATCCTGGTAGGTCAACAAAAAGTGAAGCTCTCTGCCTAACAATGTGCGGAGGGCTTTTTTTGTAAAATGCGAATCATAAAACGGTAAAAAGATGCGGAAAATTAACACACTCGTACTACTCCTTGCGATGCTGTTACCTACGGTACAGCTTTTCGCACAAGAAGCGGAGCAAAGCTCCGAGTCTGAGAAAAAGAGCCCGATCGCAGTAAATCTCTCGGCTAAAGTAAAATCGCGTCACGTATGGAATGGTTGGTTATCTTGTAACTCTTGGAACATTCAGCCCGACCTCACCATCTCGGCATACGGCGCGTTTTTCAATGCATGGGCTTACACAGCACTAGATCATACGCTAAGCTCAGAGATTGACCTTACGCTCGGGTATACATTAGGACCAGTGACGCTAATGTATATCGACATGTTCTACCCAACTGAAAATAAAAAAGGAGCCTACTTTAACAAGGTTGGGACAAGCGGGAAAATGCGTTTTTTACGTTACAACAAAGAGGACGACGGTGCTATTCACCAACAAATGGCGATGCTACAGTTTAATGGCGTGCCTCAGTTTCCCATCAAATGTACGGTAGGAGTCTTTACTTTTGGCGATCCTATCTTACGGCAAGTAGAGCAGACGAATGCTGCTGGAGAGACCGTCACAGTCATCGAAAGAGAAAAATATGAGGGCTACTCAACCCTTGTAAATCTGGGGTATTCGCATAAGCTAAAGCGAGGTCAAACGCTTACTTATGAGCTCGGTTTTACTCCATTTAAGGGGAGCGGATTCTTTGCAGATGGCTTTAATGTGGTCAATATGAAATTTGCTGTCTCACAACCGATTCGCGTTACTGACTCGTTCTCATTACGTCTCGATGGCGAGTTAATTTTCAATCCCTATCGGGAGAATTTGTATTTCATAGTTGCTCTGGGCTTCTAAGTATTTGTTAAGGAATGAAAGGGCATTCTCCGCGTTTGCGGGGAATGCCTCTTTTATTTGCCTCATATTTTTGTACCTCTGTAATGCAAATAAGGATACAAAATAAACTGCGATAGAGCCTCAAAAAAAAATATATAATGGAGCTTTGCATGAACCATAGGCAAAAAAAGACGCCCCCACGGGAGCGTCTTATACATTCTAAGCAACTGGTCTTACTTCTTTTCAAACTTCTTGCGAATGGCTTTGGGTACAGCATTCTTGTTGATCATGATATTCATGGTCTTGTAGCGTACAAATGCTTCTGAAGCGTAGAAATAGCCATCATAAATACCTTCAGCCGTCCAACTATTCTTAACCTTGTAATACTTATTGCCGTTTTGATCCTTTGCTATGCCGACAATGACCATGCCGTGGTCGTCAGTGGTCTCCCAATTATCAAAAGCCAGTTGGCGCATCTCCTGCGTAACGTTTAATTCGGGGACGGGTTCGTTGGCTTCTTTCAACATCTTCGCGCGCTCTTCTTTAGATAGCGTTGACCACTTCAATGCTTCCATGCCAGCCACTTCGTCTGTAGCCTTAACAGGGATGATGGCCACACCTTTTTTCCACATGAAGCCTTTTTCACTCACATCGCTTCCCCACGCCACCGAATAGCCATTCTTCAATGCGTTATCTATGATCTCGATTAGCTCGTCGAGCGGTACATTCATATTCATCCCTCTGCGCCAGTTGTCTTGTATTTCAAGAATAAACGGTTCGTAGAAGGGGTGATGCGTAAAGGAGGTATAAAACTCGTAATCGTCATATTTTAGCCCTAAACTCTCGGCAAAGCTTTTAGGAGTATAATTTTTCCCCTTGTAGGAGAAGTTCTCAGGTATCTTGCCCAAGTAAGCGTCTAAAACGCCATCATAGCCACGTAACCACGCCGTAGAGAGCCGACGGTTGCCATTCTTATTCACAG
>CAJPTS010000018.1 GCA_905373625.1 Bacteroidia bacterium | reverse complement strand
TCGGGTTAAAGAGTGGGTTGGCAGACTATAGCCAAGCGCCAAACGGCAAGCACCGTTTGCAGATCCTAGACCCTGCCACGGGTACAGGCACGTTCCTTGTTGGGGTGGTTCGTGCCATCTATCGCAAGTTCGCGGGGCAACAGGGCGTCTGGAATGACTATGTGCGTAACCATCTTCTCCCGCGCCTTCACGGCTACGAGATCCTGATGGCTCCTTACGCCATGGCACATCTGAACCTAGAGTATGTCTTTCACGAGACGGGTGCTACCGCCCTCGGTGACGCACGCTATGGCATATATCTTACCAATACGCTCGAGAAAGAACACCCCGCGACGGGTGGTCTCTTTCCCATTGACGACGAAGCAGAGGCAGTCAATGCCCTCAAGCGTGATATGCGAGTAATGGTCATGCTCGGCAATCCTCCCTACAGTCGTGGAAGTAAGAACAAGAGCGAGTGGATAGAAAGGCTTATGCTGTCGTATAAGACAGGGCTTAACGAGCAGAACATCCAGCCCCTTTCAGACGACTACATCAAGTTCATTCGCTATGCGCAGTGGCAAATGATGCGCACGGGAGAGGGGATAATTGGCTTTATTACCAATAACAGTTTTTTGGATGGTGTCGTGCATAGACGGATGAGAGAGGAGCTGCTCAGAGACTTTGACGAGATTTATCTATTAAATCTGCATGGCAATAGCCGTATGAAAGAAAAGACCCCGACAGGTGGGAAGGACGAAAATGTCTTTGATATTCAAGCTGGAGTGGGGATTATGATACTGGTAAAGCATAAGGAGCATACAGAGACTCCTGCCACACTGCACTATGCCGAGCTGTACGGTTTACGAAAAGAGAAGTTTGCCGCCCTAGAGGAATTACGCTTAACCAACACCGAATGGGAAATACTACTCCCAGTAGCGCCCTATTATTTCTTTGTTCCTAAGAAGTTTGACTTAGAAGTCAACTATTTTTCTGGATTTATATTAAAGGAGCTTTTTGTGGAACAAGCTACGGGTATGACTACAACGCGTGACGAGTTGTTAGTCAACTATTCAGAAAAGCAAAGTGAAGCCTTGAAAAGTGCTTTTTTAGTAGGAGATGCAGAACACCTAAAACAGGAGTATAAACTTCCTCGCGACACGCGAGATTGGAAATTGCAAGAGGCGATAACAGATATTCAAACAGCAGAGGGTAAAAAGGCATTGGTGATAGCGTCGTATATTTATCGACCGTATGATCGGCGGTATATTCTTTATACTGGTAAAACAGGCGGAATCGCAGCCTGGCCGCGATTCCGCCTGTTGGGCTCCTTACTCAGTACAAATAATTATGCGCTGTGTGTCGTGAGACGCGCTTCGTCAGTATCATTTCAACACTGTTTTGTTACACAACAGATGATTGACATCAATATGATATCTGGATGTACGACCGCTTTCCCCCTCTACCGCCTCCCCGAAGGATGGAACTACTCCCCAGCAGAGCTCGTCGCTGGTAAGACTCATAGAGGTAAACCAATAGAACTCGAACTCAACATGCGCCCCGAAATACTCGCAAAGATTAGCGAGGCTATCGGCGAACCCGTAAAAGGCGAAGAGGTATTTGATTACATCTACGGCGTGTTGCACGATCCCGAGTATCGCACCAAGTACTTCGAGTTCCTCAAGATAGAATACCCGCGCATCCCTTATCCGAAAGACAAAGCTGAGTACCAGCGCTATGCAGCAATAGGCGAGCGTTTACGTCGTCTCCACCTTATGGACGAAACACTAAACCTTCCTCTTATTACGACTTTTGATGTAGCAGGTACTAACCTCATTGAAAAGATAGAGTACGACAACGGTAAGGTGTGGATAAACGCTACGCAGTATTTCAACAACGTCCCAGCCTCTGTGTGGGATCACTTTGTAGGCGCTTACCAACCCGCACGGTTGTGGTTGCAGAAGCGCAAAGGGCGTACACTAGACTATGATGATGTGAATTGGTACTTGCGCGTGTGTGCTACCATTTATGCGGAAATAACAGAAATGGGTTGATTGTTTTTCCAATGTTATACATGGGGGTAGCACATCGCACCATGGCGCGACGCTTATGAATCTGTGGCATGGCAGTAGCCCAGAAATGCTCGATGTGAAAGAATAATACACGTTGCGGCGTGACGTGGTTAGAACATTTGCTCTTGATATAATCCCAAAAGATAACGTTATGCACAAAATCAAACAGTTCTTTATTTTAAGACAATAGACCAACAAATCGTACGTTTTGTTTTGTGTCTTGTTGTTTTTTTAACATTCTATTTCATGATTAAATATTCCCTGCTAAACGCTTTTCTCTTTCTACTTTCTTTTCTCTCATTACCATTATACGCTCAAACCGATACCATTTGCTCCATAAAAGGAATAATTGCAGATGAGAACGGTCAACCCCTCATGGCGGCAACTATTTTCCTGCAAGAGAATAGAGACAATAACGCCATTTTAGCACATACCACTACAAACGAGAAGGGCTCTTTCCAGCTCTTTACTACAAAAGGCAAATACGTGGTCGGTATTAGCTATATAGGTTACTTACAGGATACTATAGATATTGATTTGACCATGCAGTCCGACCTAGATTTGGGTACAATACGGCTCAAAGAGAACCTGAACGAAATACAGAGTGTTATGGTGCAGGGCGAAATGCTACGAGTACGCACACAACCCGACGGATTTTCGGTGAACGTACAGCAGCTGCGAGAAAAGAGCAATGATGCACTCGATCTGTTGCGTCGTATACCCAATATGCGCGTAAAAGGTGAAAACCTAGAAGTAATTGGGAAACAAGACATTATAGTTAAAATAGGGAATGTCGTACAAAGGGTTTCCAGCAAAGAAATCGGCACTGTTCTGAAAGGTTATGATGCTCGCCTTATAGAGCGTGTAGAAGTACTTATGCAGCCTCCTTTACGCTACGACCCAACGGGCAACACAGCGATGATTATACTGCATACCTCGTCTTTTTTCAGAGAGTATATGGGCGGTGTCGTGGGAACAGAATTAATGATCGGTGAAAAGAACAATAACCGCTACGGGGGCTATGGTACATTGCTATACAATAGGAAGAAGCTCTTTTGGTCAGTATCGCCCTCTTACAATTACAACACTTCGTCGTCGCACGAACATACAAAATATGAGTATGCCAACAGAACCTACCAAAATATTACTCCTTCCTCGGGGGCTTTTGACTATATGGGTGCTCGTGTTACCTTGCAGTATCAATACAATACGCGCGGGCACATAGGGCTATTGGCTGGTGTAAACAACAAACGACTGAACAACAAGTTTACAAGCTACGATCGGCATACACCTGTGCTATTCAACGTAGATAATTTTAACAAATACGCATCGCGCAAACCCAAAATCAATGCTACAGCGTATTGGGAACAGACCTTTGGGGAACATGATAACAAGACGTGGTTAGAACTCTCATACTACAACTTTACCGAACGGATGAGTACAGATTACAAAGGTATACCTGAAGGAGAACACGCTCCCTTTTTTACCTACCAAGATCGAGATAAGGTGAATGTAGCAGGTTGGGCTCTTAACAATGACTATTCCTTCCGCTTAGATACAGAGGGAAATTATATGCTGGATGCAGGTCTTAAGTCGTTGTGGACTTCAACGGCTAATAATCGGAAGCACTCACAATGGTTACAAGGCTCGCCTGCATATACTTATGCGCAGGCAGGGAATGTAACTCTCTCAGAACTTTGGTTTACTCCCTACTTCAGTAGCACACTTCGCTTCTCGCAAAAGTTCTGGATGCGCTTCGGAATGCGCGCTTCGCTTGTTGCACGAAAAATGGAAGGCTCTAGTTTCAAGCGTCCGTACACCTTTCAACCGTCATGGCTTCCATCTTTCCACACCTCATACAATCCCTCTGCTAAACACCGTTTCAACTTTACACTCAACGCCTCTGCCACACAACCTAACTTCGACCAACTCAATCCGTTTGAATGGCGCATCGCGTCACAACTAATCAGTCGAGGTAATACAGAACTACAACCCTCGCAGACGTATGACGCAAATTTGCGGTATGTATTTAACCGAATACTCTCATTCTCAGCACAATTCACATACGGACGGAAACAGATTACACGCTTTTCAATAGTCCAGAACGGCATCGTTTATAGCCAAACCGAAAATGCACAAGACAACCTTTACAGTGGACTACGAGCATCGTATTATTTCGATAAATTGGAATGGATGAATTTCTCACTTAGCAGTTTTTATGGGCGCAATGTGTATACATCGCAGCACCCACATCTAAAAGCTCGTTCCATAAGCTGGGAGTGGGGGGCAAATGCATATGTTGATTTCTATTGGGGGAGATTCTCGGGGTATCTCTCTGCCGATTTTACAGGACCGCGCCATACAGCACTTTCGGAGCGTGAGGCAGAGTATAGCTTTGAGGCTGGGATCTCTTGTGCGCTATTACAGCGCAGGTTATACATCAACCTGTCGGGATTAAACCTCATATCTGCGCCATTCAAAGGCCGTAGCGAGCGTACCGACTATGCCCTAACTTTCAACAATCGCTACACCTATCCCACGCTCTATTTCTCCGTCTCCTACAAATTCTCTAATGCGAAAGACAATTCCACCAGCCGGCGAATGAGTACTGAGGATGCAGAACGACGGTTTTAGTGAACTTCCATTTTTTACATGTATGGCGCCTGTAAGGGTGTGGCAAAACGAATTCTCCATATTCCCGACGTGGATACCTCACCCCGTCAATACATTGACGGCCATTAAATCGTAAGCGTTCCAAATGAAACACCCATAAAATGCGCAAGGCGAATTTATTGTTTGAGGGATAATGGGGGCTTACATACTTTACGGACACTACTGAGCTTACACACTTTTTTAGGACAGTTTCTAGCTAGTAATGAATAAAATTTGAGGGTGCAGCAAAGTTATCTTGCCACACCCTCAAATTTTACTTTAGTATGCGCGTACTATTGCTTTATCACGCGATACGTTTTTGCACTACCGTTTGTGGTGGTAATACGTAACAGATACATCCCTGTGCCCAGATTCGTCGCATTTACGACGGTTTCTTCACCTTGCAACATACCTGCACTTACCACAACTGCGTTGGCGTTAAATAGCTCGTATTTGGCGCTATACAACGCTTTATTCACGATTCTGAATCGGTCTGTGAAAGGATTTGGCATAACGGCTATTCCTTCAAGCTGCTGATCAATTACCGCTCCAGGAGGAGGGGGAGTCTCGTTTTTTTTGAGCGTAACAGTAATACCTTTCGTCTTCTTTTCTACAAGAAAGTCACCTTCTACAGACTTATATCCCTCTGCACTCACAGCATACTGGTAGCGTCCTTCTTTGCTCGAGAACATGAAACCTCCCCATGTATCCGCAGTAAAGGTCTCTGTATCAATCTTAACCGTCGCCCCCACAATGGGTTTCTTTGCCTCATCGAGAATACTGAATATTACATCGTACAATGCAATTGTCTTGGGCTGAAGTTCTATTGTCACTTCTGTTGCCTGATCGCCATGCTTGCATTTGCCTTGTAATGCGCTATAATCGGGGTGCGAAGCTAAATAGACATACTCGCCTGCTACAACCTCAATTTGAGTTTTACCATTAGAGTCGGTTGTCAGAAGTCGCCCGTTTACTATAATATTCACATCTTTTACAGGTGCTCCAGCCGACGTTACAGAGAACTGAATGGGAGCGCGACGTAACTCGAATACGGCTATTAGACGGAGATCGCCTTTTAGCGCCTTGTCTTCACGTACACGGTTTGTACTGCCATCTATACTCCAGTAAGCAAATTCGTACCCAGCATTTGCTTCGGCTGTTACGGGTTCGGCATCATGTCCATCTGCTACAATTTGCGAACTGACGGGTGTTCCATTTTTGGTAACCTTTCCACCCTGAGCAGGAGAAACACTGTATGATATAAAATGCTCATTAGATCTTGCAAAAAGAGCAGTGAACGTGGTAGGAGCAGTCAGGGGTTCATCCACTGTGAGGCGAGGACTTTGTATACCGTTGCTCCATTTCAAGAAGCGGTAACCAGATTTTGCTTTTGCTGTCACTGGTACTAATTTCTCTCCTCGATATAAATCTTGTTTAGAAGTCGGCATTTCGCCGAACCCTGGAAATATATAGACTACTTCTCCCGCATCTGAAGGCTCTACCGCGAATTGTATTTCTATAGTCTGCGGATCATCCTTCTCAAAGATGGCAATGTTGTCTAAGAGGACAAAGAAGCCGCGCTGTCCGTGGAATTTCCAACGGAACTGAACGCGTTCAGCTTTTCCTACAAAGAGCGTCTTAGCAAGCACGTAGGTCATCTCCTCACGCTTTTGTGTCGTGGGAATTTCGTTTTGGAGACGCGTCCACGTCTTCCCATCAAACGAGTACTCGAGAACAAACTTTTCTGGCGATAAAAAGTGGTCTGACAAGGCATAGTCAAAAGCGACTCCGATGTCGTTCGTAATTGCACTTACATTGTAGAAGGGGGTGTAGATGTGAGCAAAATAGTCTGTTGTTGCGTCGTTAATCTCTCGGTTATCGCACAGAGCAAAGAAGTTGTCGAGTTTGTATTCGGGAACTTCCAATACGCGAGTTATTTCCCATTCTCGTTTGGGTTCGCCCTGCGATATACCTAACCAACCCTCTGCCCAAAGTCCGCTTTCAAAATTATTAACCTCTGGAAGTGTACGTTCTACTGTAAAGTATGCAACGAGGTGTTTATTTTCTTGCAGATTGTTTTCCGTTCGAGCCAATGTTGTTACGCCATCGCTCCATCCCATAAAGATCGCATTTGTCGTAGCGGGTGCTACCTCTACAGGTTCTGCATTGTTGCCACATGCCACCTCTTGCTCTTTTTTTCCACTCTTCCAAACCCCAGCACCGACAACTTCGTAGGTCAGTGTGTAACTTTCACTTTCGTATTCGGCTGTAACTGAGATATCGGCTGTAACTCGCTTATCCTGTCGTGGGTTGTCTTTTACTCCATCGCTCCACTGTTTGAAACGATAGCCTGTTGCAGGTACTACCAGTACAGCTTCGCCGAGGCATGTAGGAGCAACTTTCTGTATAGCAGCTCCACTTATACTACCGTTTGCTCCTGCATTGTAGGTCAATGTAAATGGCGTAGGAAGATTTATCTCTAATACATTTTCTTCTCCACCAGTGGGAGTATATTCGCCTTCTACGCTCAGACCATTCCATGTAACCTTGTAAGAAATAGGTGCGCCGACGTCTACAATTACACGCCCGTTATACACTACATCGGTCTGATTATCTACAACAAAGCGCGCCTCTTGTGTAACATCTTTGGCTTCTGCCTTTACGACAAAACGGAGGGAGACAAACTTCTCGTAAACAATTTCAACCTGCGTGCTCTGTGGCTCAACGATATAAGAAGGAGTTTCATAGTTCGCCTTCTTCACCAGTTTGTACTTGCCAGCGGGCAACAATGTGTTAAGGTCGTATTGATTACCACTTGCATCTTCAAAGTGGAATGCTGCTTTTGCAAGCTGTAGCGGCATCGTTTTCGCATCACTTGCCTTTACAAGCCCCGAGTATTCAAACTTCCAGTTAGAGAGGTAAGCAAAGTAATCTATCTTTTCTCCTACGGCAGGTTTTACAACGATATTCTTCTTTGCAACCGCAAATTCTTCGGTTGTAAAGCTTGTAGGAGCAATATTAGCAGTTCCATCCTGCAACGCGGTTATTTTACACTTCCCAGCGCGAAGGAACGAAATTTTGTTACCTACTATTGAGGCAACGGTGGGATCTGATGCTACATAGCGTAATGGCAAGTTTGCCGATGACACGCCTTGCAGTTCTTTCGCTGCGTCGCCATATACAACGTTCTGCATTGCGAAAGGCGCAATAGTCTGTTCCACACATAAACGCAAATCGAAACGCCGCTCTGTACCATTCTTCGCTTTTATTATAATGTGTACAGGTTTGGTGAAGTCGATAGCTGTTACGTTGTTTTCAAATTTGTGCGCATTATCTACCTCGCCCAGATATGCAGTGGCTTCTGGCGATAGTACCAGTGCACAATGCACGTCGTTAAACTTCTTAAAGTTTGCATTTGCACCTGTTAAGAGCAAGGTCTGTTCTTGTGCTAGCGGAGTTGTATAAGCGTAGTCTACCGCTAGGTCTGTGTTATGTGCTTTAGCTATTTGCAAAGAGAGGATATCACAAGCATCTGACGCATCCAATACACTCTTTAGAGTTACATTTTGTTTAAGCTCCTCCCCGAAGAATGTACGTGTAACCTCAATATTTATCGGATTGGTAAAGTCAAAATTTTGCCCTTCGACAAAGTCAGAACCGTTCACCTTGATTTTTGCATCATTCCATGCTGTAACTACAGAGCCAGAAACGGCATTCAATTTACCCGTCATGGATTGGTGGAATTTGACCGTCCACTCATTCCCTTCGCGTTGCACATCTACTTGCCCATCAAAGCGACAATCTGCGATCATTGCGTCCTTATGGTTAAGCCAAAAACCGCCCGTTGGCTTTGTAATGTACTCTGTAATCGTTGAGTTCAAACTTGCTGCATAGTCACCATCTGCAATGGTTGCCGTATTATTGGGACCTTCTTCAAAGCGGAACTGTGCGAAAAGCTCATCAGGATCGCCGGTTTCCGCCAAATGTTCGTTAATCGAATTACCAATTGAAAAGGCTAATTCCATGGGTGACATATTGTGCACACGCAGCTCATCTAGCATACCAATGAAGGAATCGCCTGCTACCAAGTTTGTAAAATTCGGGACGCCAACGCCTAAGGTGTGTACTTCCTTTTCCGCGCCATCTACGAAGATATTTACACTCGTACGTCCCGCATGTTCCCACGTGGCTGCTTTGGTTATTGTAGTCGATACCACGAGATGCTGCCATTGCTTGAACTTAACGACAGCCTCCTTGGTATAAGCCAACATGTTCGCGCCAATGTACACTACGATACGGTCATCTGGGATGCCATCCAAACCCTTGCTTAGAATCACATTAAAGCCTTTACTACCAATAATTCTCCCAAACTGTGACTCAGAAGCATTGAACAGACACTCAAAATTGCGCGAGTCGCCTTCCTTGTATGCGTTTAATTTCTGACTCAATGCGCTCAGGTTTAAGAAGCTTTTCTTTTCCCCATTTCGGAAGTCGAGAGCATACTGTGTCGGGAGTGTATTCGGGTGTAGATGGTGTACTTCCAACCCTACTTGATTATTTTTTGCATTTACCATTGTAGGTTGCTCTTCTATGGCTGCGATGAGGGTATGGCGTCCGAGTGCCGACCAATCTGCTTTCAGATTCGGTAGGGTTATCTCGCGTTCTTCTTGTCCATTCAGAGGTGAAGCGGAGAAATCTATCTCATCGTTTTGTTCCGCACCACCGTCTATTTTTACGCGAACCCTCAATTTCGTATTATAGGGGACATTCCCCATATTCCGAATCTTTAATTTAATCTCTTGGTTTGCACCAAGCGTAGCCCCAGATTTACCAGCCCATAGGCGTGTAAGAGCCAAATCTCCATTAGCGGGGTTATGAGCTTCCATCTCAAAGGTCACATCATGATAATCGCCCTTGGTTAATCCTTTTGCGAAGCATGGACCCTCATTCATTTCGTCCATTGTTCCTACAGCAACGCGGACTCTGATTTTTCCTGGTTTTGCTTCTGCGGGGATCGAGAAGTTAAGCGTAGCCTTCGGAGAGAAAAGAATGGGGGCATTCTGTGACTCGTTTTCTTCAAATACGTCATTCTGATTCCAGTCTACCCATACCTTTGTCACTAATCCAGGCTCATTTTTACCATCAAAACCGAGTTCAACTTTTACCATTCCATCGTCTTTGTAAATCGGAATGGTGGGAGCGAGTTCGTAAAGAATATGCGCACGAGAATAATCAAGAGTAAAGAGAGAATCGTTTACGCGCATACGCTTAACATAGAAACTGGTGAAGTCTTTTATGGGACCTGGAATGCAGTACTTGTCATAGGCAGCAAGTAGTGGGAGTTGGTTATCTGACCCTTCCGAATCACCGTCTACGCGTACAAGTACTTTACAATCTAGAATAGACCCAAGCGGGAGTTGTAGCTTCTTATCGAGTGTTATTGTTGCTTCGCCCGTAGGTAAAGAACTAATTTTTTGCTCGGTAATAAATTCCTTTTTCTCCGTATCAAATACAGACACTGTCACATCTTTCAATGCGTTTTGGAAGTTGTTGCGCAGCGTTACCGTAATGGGGAGTTCAGTATTTTCTTCAGTCCCATTTTTTTGCGCAGTTGCTTTTAGTAGCGAAATAGGGTTAGCTACAGGTACGAAATCAATCTCTGCAATCCAGCCTGCTGCAGTAGTCTCCTCCCCAGCTCGGAAAAAGAATGTTAATGAGCCGTCGGGTGCATCTGAGACAAAAGAGCGTCCTACGCCCTCCTTATTTCGCAGTTGTGCTACGTATGGAACTTCTTTTAGCTGCGCAATCGCTGTCCCCCCGTTCGTCCAAACGGTTAAATATGTGCTATCTCCTACTAATTCAAAATCTTTGAAAGTGATACGAAGACGTTTGTCTGGATCTTTCGAGATAAACTGAATTGTCGAGATCTGGTTCGTTTTGTAGGTTGCCCCTCCGCCCCCATTGTCTGTATAGATGAACGGCGAGCCAACAATACGTTTCTCGAAATAAGGGATGGGGACAAAACCGCCATCTGCTGCGGGTATCACGTAAGATATTGGGTGTACAACAACATCGCCCAAATTACGAACCGAGAACTCCAGTTTATTGTCTGCAGGGTAATTGTCCTCGGCAACGAGTACTTCCATCCGAACAGTAAAAGCCTCACCAAACGGGTTGGGTGAAGAGAAATCTACAGGAATGAAAAGAGGTTTACGCTCGTAGCCTTTCAATTCCTTTACAGGATAGGTACTCACCCACTTGTCATTTACATAAACTCGGATGTCGCAGTTGCTTACAGGGCGCGACGTTCGGTTCGATAGCAGTATCTCAACTTTTTCTTTCCCTAGTTTGAAGGCATCCTTCATCGGGCGCAATTGTTGCAAGCTTACGTTGGTTGTAGCATCAATGGGTTCTATGTAGATACCACGTAGACTAATCTCGTCGCTTGGTCCTTTACCAGCATGTTCCAGCACAAGCGAATGCGTTTTACCTCCTTCCTGCAAATAAACCCAGTCTTCCACGCGCGCTGTACCAATTTGTTCCTCTACACCACGAATGTCTTTTATAAGGGCGCTATTATCCCAAATACGGAAACGAGATGTTGTGAGCAGATCTTTGTTATTTAATGCCAACGAGCCGTGCAGACGGAACTGTAGCTTCTCGTTCGGAGCAAATGCAGTTAAGTCTATATTGCAGAAGGTTAAGCGCGACAAGTTGTCGGCATTTTTCGTCATATCGAAATAATTGCTCTCGTCAAATGCATTGTTGATCTTTTGTACACCCATACGGAACACATTTGATCCCACAGGTGCATCAAAGGTTACAATCTTGTAACCGACGTACGTATTCTTGCCGCCTTGAGTAATAAAATAGTCTGATCCACGCTTCTTAAAATTCTCTGCAAACGGAAGTGTCTCTTTCGTTATTTTTAGTGTCTGAGGTACGTCTGCACGAATCGCCTCGCTGCGTGCTACGTACGTATCTTTTACACGTATTGCTACGGCAAAATATACCGTGTGGTCTGTTGGAATCTTATTCTCAGGAATCTTGAAGATATTCGCATCCGCATTCTCTGTTCTTCCTATTGAGATATATTCGTGTCTCTGAGCGTCCCATACAAGCACTTCGTAACCTTGATGGGCTAATGGTATTTTATCCCATGTGAGTTGCCACTCCGTATGACCACAAGGAGGCGTTATGAGCTGTAAGCCAGTCGGCGTGGGCGCAATAGTAAATACTCCCTCCGAGTATATGATATTACCATTTTTATCTACCACACATACTTTAGCCTCGTTGGTAAGAGGCGCATTCTTAGGGATCTGTATTTCCAGATGTGAACGTTGTGTCTCTACTTTTTTTAGAGTGTTAAACGTTTTGCCATTGTCATAAGAGATTTCGACAGTGTAAGGGGCACTAATGTCTTGCAAGTGCAAATACATAATTTGTGCAGGCGTATAGATATCTCCTATGGCAGGCGACAATATTTTCCCCTCTTCAGAATCAAACCACCACGTAATAGCAAAGTTTTGCTTACCACTTGCTACGCCCTTGTTGCGTACGAGGAGTGTAAGTGTTTCAATACCTGTAAGCTCGGCTTTGGTAAGGGTTACTTGTTCTATATTGTTACGATTGTCATCACCTCGTTTTGCTTCATCGGTTACATGTCCTTTGGTCGGAGTAAGAATCCAAGGTTCGTAACTTTTCCCATTTACTTCGATACGCAGGTCAAGGTCGTTTTGTAACACCTTCTCATCCCACGCATAATCTTTTACTGCCGTAGGATCGTTCCATACCAACATAGCGCGTATACCGCTGCTCCCTTTAGGTACTGTAATGGTCTGTGTAAACTCCTTCCCCGTTTCTGCAACGCCGTATGCAAAATATGCCTGCTCAATAGCTTTCACTGCTTTTGTCGCATTGAGAATTCCGTAACCGTACTGAAAATCTGGACCTTTGCGCCCAGCATCATCTGCAGTATTGGTACAAAGCGCTCTAACGAGGTCGCTGCGCATTTCCTCGCCATTGTTCAGCTGTGCAAAACGTTCTGCCAAAAGCGCTAATGTCCCCGTTACTGTAGGACAAGCCATAGAAGTCCCCGTCTCCGACTGATAGTTAGAACCTGTCCAAGTACTCCAAACCTCTGTCCCCTTAGCTGCAATGAGTGGTGACAAACGACCGTCGCCTTGAGGTCCACAGCTGCTGAAAGAGCCTAAGCGCCCTTCGCCATCGGTCGCTGCTACGTAAAGCACATTTTTGGCACGTGTGGTTACTGTACCATAACCAGAAGTCCCCCAAAGTGCTTCTGTCTCAGAACTACAATGAGACTGATCATTACCTGCAGCAAAAACGTGTGTTAGGTAAGGCTCGTCTACTGCTAACTGATCTAACATATAGTCCTGACTGCTGTAAAAGAACTCATTGAGATAGGCGCAAAAAGGTTGAATGGTTATCCCGTACGAGTTTTGTGTAAACCCGATGCCAAACTTCTCACGCGCGATACGCATCTCTTCGGGGGCATAGAGACCATTCGACTGACGATTGAAATTGTACGTATATGCCTCAGCTGCGGGCGCCATACCTTGCATTGAGGCATTCAGCAGTCCACTGCCTAACACTGTGCCTGCCACGTGTGTTCCATGTGACTCGTTGCCATCAGCTAATTCATATTCTTGAACGTGAACTCTGTTGTCAAAATCTGGATGCCAAACGACGTTTCCGTCCCAGATCCCGATCTTCTGTCCACGACCACGAAGATCATACCCGCCTGCAATAGTGGGGCGTTTTAGTACCACCGCTCCACTGAGTCGTGCGCCATGCTGATTCCAAAGTGTAGAAGGTGCATCTACCAAGCGCAGAGCATTTGCCCACGGATATGAGGCTAAACGTGTAAAATCCGTGCTTGATACCTCTAGTTCTGCCAAACGGAAGAGCTCGGAAACCGAACGCACCTTGTAGCCCTCCGCCTGCAATAGATTGCGCACCTCGGTACCCGAAATATTGGCTGCATAGTGCAATACAATTTTTACGAGACCAGTTGCTGTGCGTGCATACGTGGGAATGGTATTGCTCTGTAGATTTGGGTGGAGTTTCCATGAACTTTGCACAGGAACAACCGAGCGCACATTGAATTTAGCAAGTGATGAGAGCTTACTTCCCTCGTTAATAATTGCATAGTAAGCTTTACCACCTAAATAGTCTTCTAAGACTACCCCTTGTCGCCTCAGACTTTCCAGATCTGTAGCTTTGGGCAATGTTGTGAACTGGAGAAGTACATTGTGCTTACCATGTGTCGCGACTCCGAGTTCTTGTTGCTTGCGGAGTGAGAGATTGGCTGGCGGCGTAAAGCTTTGTCCGCCTAGGTGTATGCGCTCCTGCGCGAAACTTTGCATGGGGAGTAATACCCATAATGCAAAACAGAGAAACCAACTAAATTTTCTCTTCATTGTGAACATTAATTATGAGTTGTTGCTATGTATATATTGTTAATCATTATTTCTGTAGCTATGCGAAAATCTCAGTGTGCGGAAACTGTTCGCTTTGGCGTGTTTTAAGGCGTAAATATAATCACTTAGATTTTATCTTTTCCTCATAAAAAGGAGTATAACTATTGTCGTTTTGCAATATTATTGCCTCGTCAAGGCACGAATTTTATAATGCATCGCGGTTGCCTTGAGACTTCCTACTTTTTCATACATTGGTATTGAAAATACAACAGCTGAGACTATGAGTAGTACCCTAACGCGTAATCTGCCTATTGGCGAACAAAGATTTGACATCATACGCAAACGCGGCTTTGTTTATGTGGATAAAACTCACTTTATAGCATCACTTTTGCCCCAAAGTGGCTTCTTTTTTCTTTCCCGACCACGACGCTTCGGTAAAAGTCTTTTCCTATCTACCCTTAAAGCATACTATGAAGGAAAAAAGAACTTTTTCATCAGCTTTATATCGAGAAGTGGGAGGCAGAACAAGCAACACAGCAGTGTGCGCGGTGTAATACACCGTCATTCAATCACAAATATAACTGCACCGTTCGCGAATAATCGCATTTATAAGGGCTAATGTGTCTACCTTTATCCAGCGATCAAATAGGCTGGCTAATGACAAACTCACCCTTGCAAAACTACCTCACGCGCCTCGCGCAAGAATACAAAACAGGTAAAACTACCGAAATCAGCTTACGCCAATTACTTGTCGAATTTCTCAAAGAAACAGACGAGCTACGCAAGTTTATTATCATAAACGAACCAAAACGCATAGAGTGTGGGGCGCCCGATATTGTACTGTTGCAAAAAGATGGCATCCCTGTCGCTTACATTGAAACCAAAGATATAGGCGACCCCGATTTACGCGGCGTGAAACAGAACAGAGAGCAATTCTCGCGCTACAAACAGGGATTAGATTGTGTGGTCTTTACCGACTTCCTACGTTTTCTTCTTTATCGAGGCGACGAGTGTTTACTTGAGGTTCGTATAGCCGAACAAGACGGAGACACCCTTTCTATCCTTCCCGATGCAGAACAACATTTTGCCGAGTTGCTAGCATTGCTGCGTGATGCACAACCCGCCCCCATTGCCTCTGCCAAGAAGCTCGCTCTCCTTATGGCAGGCAAGGCGCAACTCTTGGCACGTTCTATACGAGAAGTACTTAAAGATGAAGCAAGCGATGCAGGCGCAGAGCTTCAGCAGCAGTTCTATCGTATGCGCGATGTGCTTATGAGTACCGTCGAAGAGGACGAGTTTGCCGACTGGTACGCGCAAACCATCGTGTATGCCCTCTTTGCAGCACGTTATCATACCCAACAGGGCGAGAATTTCTCGCGTAAAGATGCTGCGGAACTCATTCCTCAAAGCAACCCTTTCTTGCGTAAACTCTTTCAGCGCATAGGTGTGTACGACCTCGATACGCGCGTAGCTTGGATTATAGACGACCTTGTGGGCGTATTTGGCGCAACTGATGTGCGTACTTTGCTAGATACGGCAAAGAGTATAGCCCACGATCCCATAATGCTCTTTTACGAAGACTTTCTTACTGCATACGATCCTGCTCGTCGCAAAGCACGCGGAGTTTACTATACGCCATCGCCCGTAGTTTCATTTATTGTACGTGCCGTAGATGAACTCTTGCAACGTGATTTTGGTTTGCGCGACGGATTGGCAGATCGTACTACCGTGCAGAACAAGAGTGGTAAGCCAGTTCATCGTCTCCAAATCTTAGACCCTGCCACAGGCACGGGCACATTCCTTGTCGAGGTGGTACGCACCATTTACCGCAAATTTGCTGGGCAACAAGGTGTATGGAACGACTACGTGCGCGATCATCTCCTGCCTCGCCTCCATGGTTACGAAATCCTGATGGCGCCTTACGCTATGGCACATCTCAATCTGGAGTATGTATTTCGCGAAACAGGCGCAATCAACCTTGGCGATGCGCGCTATGGCATCTACCTTACGAATACGTTAGAAAA
>CAJPTS010000017.1 GCA_905373625.1 Bacteroidia bacterium | reverse complement strand
AGCAGAAAAAGTGGCAATCTAAGCAAGTTTATGGGTAAATTCCGCAGAGTCCGTTTTGCGCTTTCCAAGCTTTTTGAACCCCAGTAATGAAGGAAAGAGTCGCTCTTGCGCAGTTTGGCAGAGGTAAGATACGTTAGTGCGTGTCCGATAGATTTGAAAAAGATAGATATCAAAGAACCTGTAAAAACCAATGTGCTGTATGCTAATAGAATTGCGAAAATTACGTATGCAGAAGAAGGGCTTTCTTCGCTCTCGCTTGTCGTAAGGATTTCGCTTATCGTAGTCGAATCGCCTGCTAACGATTGAAAAACAGCATATAACCCTGCTTCTGTACCTTCTGCATAGCGCTGAGCACTAAAGAATGGAGCTACCACATTACGCATAATTCGCGCTGCCAGTACGTCGGGTAGAGCGCCTTCCATCCCGCGTCCTGTTGCTATATACCCTTCGCCGTAGTCCCCTTCGGGGCGTGTTGCACGAGATGCCGCCGTAGCTGAATCGCTAGTAATTACATTAAGAAAAGTGTATAAAAAATACGGATTCCCCTCCGTATTATAACCATCGCTCGCCGATTCCCATTCGGTCTCTACAGAGCTTGAAAGAGGCACTGCAGGCATATTACCAGGACGTAATAGAAAGATGAGCCCATTGTTAACATCTCGTTGACCGATACCCCATTGGTTGCCCAACTCTGTTGCAAACGAATTGGCATCATAGCCATTAAAATTCTCTACAGTCACCACCATAATTTCTCGTGACGTAGAATCGCGATAATTGCGCAGTATTTGTTCGATTCGCGCACTCTCTTCACTCGAAAAAATGTGTGCCGAATCATTCACCATATTGCGCGGCAGAGGGAGAAGTGCTTGCGCACCGCCCCAAAAAGGAAGGGCTAAGAAAATGAAAAAGAAAAAGCTACGAAGCTGGCTCATTTCACGAAAAGGTATTTTGGTGTGCTCTAATACACTACAAATTTACGCGACTATTTGTATTAGAATGATTTACTAATTCATTACCCCCCTCAATTGTCTTTGTCCCCTCATCGAATTACTGGTGTTATTTTCTTTGATTACCGTACAGACAGAGTTGTCCTGAATTTTTATGACGAGCTAAATATAGTCGCTGCCTACACAACAGATATAGGTGTAAGGAATATTTACATCGTGATAGGGCAGAACTGTGCGCAATTTCGTGTCTTGCTAAACGTTACCATTAAGAGATAAATCGTTACTTTTGCTATTGTCTATAGAGAGGAGAGGATGCAAAAACGTTGGCTCGTATTAGGGCTCGGAGGAGTACTGGGTGGGCTGATTTTCTTTTTGGTATATGCCTTTGCAAATGGCTCGTGGGTTGTGAGCACATATCAACGCATTCTCCCGATACTTTTTGGTGTTGTTGCAGGAGTCTTTCTCGCTGATGCGTGGTATACACGCCGTAAAAGTAAGGATGACGCTAAGGTGCAAGGTGAAGGCGATGATGCGCTAGAGCAGCGTTAACCTTTTTTCTTTGCGAGACGTAAAAGAGTAAGAGTTACGGCTGTTAGGGTGGCTAAAAAGGAATTTGGGGTGAGAATATTGCGGAGTGCGCTTCTGATCTTGGGGCTGTGGTTTGCGGTAAGCAATGCCACGGCGCAGCTTTTTACCTATTCTCAACCGTTTGAGTTGCCCGTGCTTACAAATCCTGCACAGGTCGGGAACTCTGGCATGATGCGCTACAATGCCTTTTACAGAAATCAGTGGCTCAATGCAAACTCCCCCTTCAATACTTTTGGGCTGACCTTTGATAGACCTTTTGGCGTGTATTACAATCACGCCATCGGAGCAAGCATTCTTAATGATATACAGGGGAGTGCCGTCTTACAGCATACGGCATTAGATGTCTATTACTCTTTCATGATGGATCTCACATATGACTTCCGTATGCGCCTCGGTGTACAGGCAGGGGCGATCATGAAATCCGCAAACTACAATAAGCTCGTCTTCCCCGATATGCTCGGTACAGAGGGCATTACATCTGAAAATCGGCTAAACTATCCCAACTCTCATCGCGTTACGTACGATTTTGGTTTCGGCGCTGCTTTCGAGTATCAAATGTGGGATTTTGGCTTAGCCATACACCATATCCCCCAACCGAGGTTCGATAATCGGAGCGTGGCGAATAGTCTTAAGATCCCCCGAAAATATTCGGCTTATGCCTCTATGCGTTACAATATATTTGAGATCTATCGCTTCAAAACTCCCCTATATCTTGTCCCTGTCGTACATGCTAGTTATCAAGCACGCGATTTTGACTTTATGACAGTCGGTGCACGAGGCTTTGAGCTTATGGGAGGAATGCGCGTAGAATACATCGGAGTATTTGGTGCTCTCTATTATCGCAATTCTATTTTGTACTCACGTCAATCAATAAGCGCTTCTGTAGGTTACGCGGGAGAAACGTTTAGTGCCTCCTATGCTTACAATATGGGCTTTCTTGCTGAAGGTTTTCGTGGACTCGAGGCATCAGTACACGAGGTTACCATAGGGCTCAAATTCCCATTGAGTAAGCGACCACGCCTTGCAAGTAGTTTTGATAAGAAGCGACGTACGCAAATGACGAAATATTCGCGCAAGCGTACAGGCGCTAGTCAGAGTAGAAGGCGAAGACGTCGGTAGATTTTTCGTACGTATCTTGTGCAACAATTGACAGGAAAATCCGTACTTTTATAACACATTCTGAAAGAGGGTCGAAAAACTAGTATAAGTGCAATGCGATTAAATAAAGGGAGTTCAGTAGTTGTTCTAGTTCTACTGGGAAGTATACTTCTTGCATCGTGTAAGAGTAACCACCGTAGCGGAGCATCGCGCGCTACAGGGTGGAAGTATAATGACGAAAATTACGGTGGCTTCGAGGTGGTAGATGGCTATAAACCTGAGACCGCGCCTGGACTAAAGTTTATAGAGGGGGGTACGTTTATTATGGGACGTACAGAGCAAGACGTGGTCTATGATTGGAACAATGTGCCACGACGTGTAACCGTATCCTCCTTCTACATTGACGAAACGGAGTGTACCAACGTTGAATACCGCGAATACTTGTTCTGGGTACGGCGCGTTTACGGCGATAAGTTGATCGACGTCTACGATAAAGCACTTCCAGATACGCTGGTGTGGCGCTCTCCTATGGCATTTAATGAACCATTCGTGAAAAACTATTTCCGTCACCCTGCTTACAATGACCATCCAGTGGTCGGTGTCTCATGGCGTCAAGTTGTAGATTATGCACACTGGCGTACAAACCGAGTAAATGAGTGGATGCTAGATCGGCGAGGAATCCTTACCATTGATGCCGATTATGTACAAGGGCAGCAAGCCGAAAATAACTTCGATACCGAAGCATATCTCTTGGGACGTCACACGCCAGCAAACCACAAAGGTCTACCAAGTAAACAGCCTGGTGCTAGCCAAACGGGACGTAATGCTACTATAGAAGACGGGATCATGTTCTCAGAATATCGATTGCCTACGGAAGCTGAATGGGAATACGCTGCTTCGGGCTTGTTAGGCAATACCGTACAAGAGAACGTAGCGGAACGAAAGATCTACCCTTGGAATGGTCACAACGTGCGTAACCGCAATAACATTAAGAATGAACTAGGGCAGATGCAAGCCAACTTCGTTCGTGGAAAAGGTGACTATATGGGTACAGCTGGCGATTTGAACGACCGTGGAGATATTACCCGCCCAGTTGACTCCTACTGGCCAAATGACTTCGGTTTGTATTGTATGGCTGGAAATGTAAACGAGTGGGTGCTTGATGTGTATCGTCCCCTCTCTTCCGAGGACGTAGATGAGCTGCGCCCCTATCGTGGTAATGTGTTCGAAGCATATGATACAGAATTAGGGGCAAACAACAGACCTACCATTAAGAACGTCGACCAATACGGGCGCATCCAAAAGCATACAGATACGGCTTTTGCGGGGCGTCGTAATTATGACCGAGCATATTATATCAACTACCGAGACGGAGATATAGAATCCACTATGCAGTTCAAGGACGGGAGTACTATTGAGCAGAGTCAGAGTACTACCAATATGTATTACCAAGGAGTTGATGACGGGAAATACAAAAACGTTGGGATGAGTACTCAGATCAACGACCAAGCGCGAGTTTACAAAGGCGGTGGTTGGCGTGATCGAGCGTATTGGTTAAGCCCAGGAGCAAGACGTTTCTTAGATGAGAACTCTTCCACCTGCGACATAGGTTTCCGTCTCGCTATGGACGCTGTTGGTGAACCTGCTGAGGTTGATAGACGCTAAAATCGCATTTGAGAAAGCATTGTTGTTATTGTATTGTGTGAAGGGAGATGACGCGATAGTCATCTCCTTTTTTTGTGCTCTAGGTTATCGTTCCGCTGGAATTGTGCATTGCCGAACATCCTATCTTTCTTCTCCTTACTCTTTGTCTTAGAAGCACTAACTTTTTACCTTTGTATGGAGGTAATAGAAATGCAAGTGAGTGAAAACGCAAAAAAGATTTATGCGCATTATCAATGGGAAAGTGGTGTTACCACAGATAGTCGTAAGGTTAAGGCGGGGACAATCTTTTTTGGGTTGCCTGGTGTACATACGAATGGCGGTGTTTTTGCAGAGGATGTATTAGCTCGAGGAGCGGCTCTGGCAGTTGTGGATATCATTGCATTGTCGGGTAAACCCAATGTAATTGTTGTTCCAAATGTGAAACAAATTCTAGCAGAGGTTGCTTGGTTGCATCGGCAAACAATACATTGTCCCGTACTCGCCATTACAGGAACAAATGGTAAGACTACTACAAAAGAACTTCTCCGTACAGTATTGAGCACGCATTATAAGGTTAGTGCTACAGAAGGAAATTTTAATAATGATATTGGAGTGCCTCTTACACTGCTTGCCATCCCGCCAGATTGCGAATTTGCGATTGTTGAGATGGGCGCTAACCACCCATTTGAAATATCAGCATTGTGCGAAATTGCGGAACCCACGCACGGGTTAATTACTTCGATTGGAGCTGCACATCTTGAAGGGTTTGGCTCTATTAATGGCGTGGCAAAAGCCAAAAGTGAACTCTTTGAATTCCTAAAAAGCCGAGACGCTGTAACTTTTGTGCGCGAAGATGATGCACGGATTGCTAACGAAGCAACACGTCTGCATCTTGGTTGTCTTGCAATACCCTATTCTGCCTCTGCTTATAAAATGACCTCACGTACAGAAGCTGATGGTACGCTCGTCTACTCGTTAGAGGTAAATAAACAGCTTTACAATGGACAAACGAATCTCGTGGGGAGCTTCAATGCCATAAATATCCTTGCTGCGTTGCATGTAGGTTACTACTTTAATGTGCCTATTTCAGACGGCATCAAGGCTATTGCTACTTATTTGCCGAAGCTTAACCGATCCCAATTAATTGTAGCGAGACGAAATAGGCTTGTCGTAGACTGCTATAATGCAAATCCCACTAGTATGCACCTTGCTATTGAAAGTTTTATGCAGATACCCTGCAAAGAAAATCGGTTGCTTATTCTCGGTGAGATGCGAGAGCTGGGCGACGTAACAGAAGCTGCTCACAGAGAAGTACAAGAGCAGGTTGCCGCATTGAACGACGGTGATGTCTGGTATATTGGTACTAATTGGGAGAGACGTGCAGGTGCTCTTCTTTTCGATGACGTGGCTGCCTGCATGCGTCATATAGAACTTATACATTACGCAAATTCCTTAATTTTACTCAAGGGTTCTCATTCCGTTGGTTTAGAGAAGTTAATAGAACTATTATAGTTGCTCCTTGTGGCTGTACATACGTAATGGTAATCGCTGAAAATGCAGTAGAGGATGAGTATCACGCTTTTGGTCGACGCTGGTGGTACGAGTGTTAAATGGTTTGTGCGTAATCTTACACGTGGTACGGATACGCAATTCAAAATAGAGGGCATGAGTCCACTTTATCTCTCCGAAGATGAATTGGTGGCGAAGATACGCAGCGCCTTCCCGCAGCCATCCTTTTGTAGCGATGTGCAGAAAGTAGAATATTACGGTACGGGGTGTGCTCCTGATCAAGCGCCTTGGCGTATGAAAGCAGCTCTACAACGTGTCTTTCCTAAAGCTGAAATTATTGTGGATTCTGATATGATTGGGGCTGCCAGAGTTTTATGGAAAGGGGAGGCAGGGACGGTGGGTATTATAGGGACTGGTAGCAATGCAGGATTTTATGATGGCAAGACTATTACATACGCTCGTCCATCATTAGGCTATCTATTAGGAGACGAAGGGAGTGGCGCTTGGCTCGGAAAACATCTGTTACGCGACTGGCTTTACGGTATTTTACCTTCAGACCTCGCCGAAGCCATGTATTTAGAATATGGAGCGCAGCTAGGATTAGAAAAAGATGGAAACGTATTCAAATCTACCGAACCTGTCATGCAGCGCTTATTTCGGGGCGAGCGCCCAAATCAATTCCTAGCCAGTTTTGCACGCTTCTTATGGTATCATATAAAACACCCCTATGCCCAGAAGCTCGTTTTGCAAGGCATGGACGCTTATGTCACCACGCTAGTGCTTCCAAATATAGTGAGCGGCAACAACGGGTTGAAAATGGTAGGGAGTGTAGCCGAAGCATTTCAGCAGCAGTTGCAAGAAGTCTGTGAGCATCACGGAGTACGCCTCCTTGAGGTGCGGAAGGATGCTCTCCCTTAAGCACGTTGTCCACAAAGAGTCGTAGTGCGTAACTATACTTCGGTGGCAATTTTCCTTCCTTTTTCCCTCTTTATTACCATTTTTCTCTTTTCGTCCCCATACTTTGCTGTTTCAAATTCCATTTCTGTGCTATTCGTAATTCTCTTTTTAGAACAAATAGAAATAGAATCTAAGATCTGGTCATCTTGTTCATAGAAATAGCATATATTTGCAAGTAACTGAATTTTAATAAATAATTGGTGTTTATGATGAAGAAGAATTTGTTACTCTCTTTATTCATCTCTGTGTTGTTTAGTGTCTTGAGCGCTTACGCAGAGAGTAGACCGTTCGTTACGCGCTGGAAAGGCGAAGCTGGACAAGAACTCAAGATCCCGATCTTGGGAGACAATTACAAATTGGTAATTAAAAAAGCTGATGGGACGGTTCTAAAAACCGAGACCTCGCTAACGGTTACTACGTCAGAACCGTATGTGTATACGCCTACAGAGGATGGAGAACTGATCGTAGAGGCTGGTCCCGAGCGAGTAGAATCTATAGTTTTTGTATTTAATAAAAGCGTTCGCGGTAGTGCTGATAATTTGCTTGTTGTAGAAAAGTTTGGAACTGTGGTTTGGAAATATTTACGCTCGGCTTTTCAATATTGTAAAAACATGAAATTCGCTGACGATATTGACGTTCCTGTTTTGACGAGCGTGGAAGATATGGGTGCAATGTTCAGATTTTGTGACGTTTTTAACTCCCCTTTGACTAATTGGGATGTGCAAAAAGCTACCACTATGGAAAGAATGTTTGAGGGGTGTAAATCTTTCAATCAACCTTTGAATACTTGGGATGTGAGCAAAGTTACAGAAATGGGAAGTATGTTCCAAGATTGCGCTGCATTTGATCAACCTTTGGATACTTGGAATGTGAGTAAAGTGACCGACATGAATACAATGTTCTCTGGTTGTACGTCTTTCAATCAACCTTTGAATACTTGGGATGTGAGCAAAGTTACAGAAATGGGAAGTATGTTCCAAGATTGCGCTGCATTTGATCAACCTTTGGATACTTGGAATGTGAGTAAAGTGACCGACATGAATACAATGTTCTCTGGTTGTACGTCTTTCAATCAACCTTTGAATACTTGGGATGTGAGTAACGTTACTAATATGGAAAGTATGTTTGCTGAGTGCAGCGCTTTTAATCAGGGATTAGGGAGCTGGAAGCTGACGAAGTGTGAAAGGCTAGGACTGGAAAAATGCGGAATGAGTCTTGCAAACTACAGTAGCAGTTTGACCGATTGGGCGGCGCAAAATGACATTAAAGATGGTTTAAATCTCGTTGCTACGGATTTAAAATATATCTCTGGTGTGACTGAGGCTCGCAACAAATTAGTTAATGACAAACATTGGACAATAACTGGCGATGCTCCAGTTGACCATTATTTGAATTTTAAAGAGAGTTCATTGGTTCTGAAAAAGGGGGCAGAAGCTACACTTGAGCTCGTTAAAAAAGGTGTTGAAGATTCTGAGACGGTAACGTTTACTAGCAGCGATGCAACAATAGTGGAAATTGTAGATGCAGCCACCTTCAAAATTAAAGCGGTAAAAGAGGGTAAAGCAACTTTAACTGCCACAGTGGCGGCTAATGCTAGTCACGGCGAACTTAAAGCTACTTGCGAAGTGACGGTCACTGTTCCTGTAACGGGGGTCACTCTCTCTGATACCAAAATTGAAGTACCCAAAGAAAAAACGCATAAGCTTGTGGCAACGCTTCAACCCACGGACGCTTCGAACCAAAAAGTTACTTGGAGTACGAGCGATAAAGACATCGCAACCGTAGCTGCCGATGGAACAGTTACGGGCATCAAAGAAGGGGACGCTACCATAACTGTTACTACTGACGAAGGGAAGTTTACGGCTACATGTGCAGTGAAAGTAACACCTCCGACGGCAGTAGAAGATGTCGTGTTTGCTACAGTTGTAGTTGCGCCTAATCCGTTTACTGCCCTATTGCGTATTACGAACGGCGAGCTGAGCGGGAAATATGAATTGTTCAATGCGCAGGGCATTGTCGTTTCAACAGGTGTTTTAGAAAATACAGAGACACGTGTTAACACTGCTGCGCTTGCTACAGGCGTCTATCTGTTACGTCTCACTGCTGCAAATGGCGCGACGAAGACCATAACGGTGGTAAAAGAGAAATAATAAAGTAAATGACACCCTAACCAGATACATTAGAAAACGGAAACAGCAACGGGCATCACCCTCGGGTGGTGTCCGTTTTTTTGTTAACCCTTACAGCGCACTCTTGCTACTTAGAATTAGAGAGGCTACAAATTACACGCAAAAAGCAATCTTAAAGCGTGAAACGCGTACTTTTGTACGGTGAGGACGGGTGAGGGGAGAGTATACAATCTAAAGAGAAAATTTTAGGGAAATGGCAAAGGATAAAAAGCAGTACGTTACTTGCGATGGGAACTATGCGGCAGCTTTCGTGTCGTATATGTTTAGCGAAGTCGCAGCAATATATCCGATTACACCTTCGTCTACCATGGCCGAACTGGTGGACGAATGGTCTGCAAATGGTAAAAAGAACCTCTTTGGCGAGCGTGTACGGGTATTGGAAATGCAGAGTGAGGCAGGGGCAGCTGGCGCTGTACACGGTTCGTTGCAATCTGGTGCACTGACCACTACGTATACAGCATCACAAGGGCTCTTGCTCATGATCCCAAATATGTACAAGATGGCGGGCGAATTATTACCTGCCGTCTTCCACGTCTCTGCACGTACACTTGCTGCACATGCGCTCTCTATCTTTGGCGATCATAGCGACGTAATGTCTACACGCGCCACGGGGTTTGCCATGCTTTCTACGGGCAGTGTACAAGAGGTTATGGATCTCGCCGCAGTTGCACATCTGGCGGCACTTACCTCGCGTGTGCCATTTTTACACTTCTTTGATGGCTTCCGTACCTCGCATGAGATCCAGAAGATTGAAGCGCTTGATACAGAGGCCATTCGTGGCTTGGTGGACGAAAAAGCCCTTACAGACTTCCGCCAAAGAGCTCTCTCTAATGAGCATCCTGTAACACGCGGTACAGCCCAGAACCCCGACGTTTATTTCCAGAATCGCGAGGCCAGCAATCCGTATTACCTCCGCGTGCCACAGGTGGTAGAGCATTATATGGAAGAGCTTGCAAAGGTGACAGGACGGAAGTATAACCTCTTTGACTATTATGGTGATCCACAAGCGACAGACGTGGTCGTAGTAATGGGGAGTGTTGCAGAAACCGCTCGCGAAGTGGTAGATCATCTCACAGCTGCGGGACGCAAAGTCGGACTCTTAATTGTTCGTTTGTTCCGTCCGTTCTCTATTCAGCATTTTAAGGCGGCTATGCCTAAGAGTGTGAAGCGTATTGCAGTACTCGATCGTACGAAAGAGTCGGGATCATTGGGCGAACCACTATATTTAGACGTCCGCAATGTTTATTATGGTCTCGAAGGCGCGCCTGAAATTTATGGTGGGCGTTACGGTTTAAGTTCTAAAGACACTACGCCTGCACAAATTATCGCAGTATATGATAATCTCGCCCAAAAAGAGCCAAAAAACGGCTTTACAATCGGAATTGTAGATGACGTCACTTTTCACTCATTAAATGTCCCCGAAGAGGTCAATTTGGCACAGCATGGCACTTTTCAAGGCAAATTCTACGGCCTAGGATCGGATGGTACAGTCGGAGCAAATAAAAACTCCATCAAGATTATTGGCGAGACGACCGATAAATATTGCCAAGCATACTTTGCCTACGACTCTAAGAAATCGGGCGGTATAACCACCTCGCATCTCCGCTTCGGAGACAGCCCCATTCGTTCGCCATATTTGGTGACTACACCAGACTTCGTGGCATGTCATGTACCCTCTTATCTCCAACGCTACGACATGTTACGAGGAATTCGCGAGGGGGGCGCTTTTCTTCTTAATTGCCCTTGGAACGAAACAGAGCTTGAACAGCATTTACCCAATAGCGTAAAACGCGTATTGGCTCAGAAAAAAGTAAAACTATATACAATTGATGCTACCACTGTCGCCCGAGAAATAGGCTTAGGTAACCGCACGAATACGATTATGCAAGCCGCCTTCTTCAGAATAGCTAATGTAATTCCGTATGACGAGGCGGTGAAGGAAATGAAACACTTCATTGAAAAGACCTTCGGTAAGAAAGGCGCTGAGGTGGTAAACAAGAACTGCGCTGCTGTAGATCGTGGTGGAGAGGTTAAAGAAGTAAAAGTCCCCGAAGCATGGGCAAACTTAGAACCAGAAAAAAGTATACACTTACAAGGAGCGCCAGATTTCGTAAATAATGTAATGGTGCCCATGAATAATCAGGTGGGCGATGACCTCCCCGTGAGTGCATTCGTAGGTCGCGAAGATGGGACGCTACCCAGCGGTACAACGCGTTGGGAGAAGCGTGGTATCGCTAGTATGGTGCCAGAATGGGAGTCAGAATTCTGTATACAGTGTAACCAGTGTGCTTATGTATGTCCTCATGCTGCCATCCGTCCTTTCTTGTTGAACGAAGCTGACGTAAAGGGTTTACCTGAGGGTACAGAGGTTATCGATGGGAAAGGCGGAGCGCTAAAAGATTATAAGTTCCGTATCCAAGTTAGTGTGCTCGATTGTACGGGTTGCGGCAACTGTGCAGCCGTTTGTCCCGCTCCTAAATCTAAAGCGTTAGTGATGAAACTCACCGAAACGCAGGAAAAAGAAATTAAGAACTGGGAGTACCTCGAAGAAAAGGTGGGCTACAAAAACGTCGTAGACAAGTATGCAAGTGTAAAAAATAGTCAGTTTGCACGCCCATTGTTTGAATTCTCTGGTGCTTGTGCAGGTTGCGGAGAGACGCCGTACATTAAGACCATTACGCAGCTATTCGGTGAGCGCATGATCGTGGCGAATGCCACTGGGTGCTCTTCTATTTATGGCGGTTCTTCTCCGTCCTCGCCTTATTGTACTAATGAACAGGGACGTGGAGTCGCATGGGCGAACTCCCTGTTCGAGGACAATGCGGAATTTGGACTCGGCATTGCTACGGGGGTAGAACATCTGCGTAAGCGTATTGCAGAGCAAGCTACAAGTCTAATAACAACAGCGGCAGTAAGCGAAGAAACCAAACAAGCATTGCAAGAATGGCTTGATAAGTCGCAGAATGCCATGGAAAGTATTGCAGTGGCTGAAAAGCTTGCTAGCGCCTTATCTAAAGAGAAAGCGCCCGAAGCAAAACAGCTCTTAGCCTTACAACAGTACTTCACGAAGAAATCCTTCTGGGTATTCGGTGGAGATGGTTGGGCATATGATATCGGTTACGGCGGTCTCGATCACGTGTTAGCCTCTGGCGCAGATGTTAACGTTTTGGTACTAGACACCGAGGTTTATTCTAACACCGGCGGTCAGGCATCAAAATCCACTCCTGTGGCCGCTGTCGCTAAATTCGCTGCAGCGGGAAAACGCGTACGAAAGAAAGACTTGGGCATGATGGCTATGAGTTATGGCTATGTATACGTAGCGCAAGTCGCAATGGGGGCAGATCAGAACCAGTTCTTTAAGGCGATTAAAGAGGCGGAAGCATACCCAGGTCCATCTCTTATAATAGCTTATGCGCCGTGTATTAATCACGGTCTGAAGATAGGTATGACAGACACGCAAATGGAGGAAAAGAAGGCTGTAGAATGCGGATATTGGCACTTGTATCGCTACAATCCGCTATTGGAAGAGCAAGGTAAGAACCCATTTACTCTAGACTCCAAAGCGCCCAATTGGGATAAGTTCCAAGAGTTCTTAAATGGCGAGGTGCGTTACAGCTCCTTGGCACAAACATTCCCAGGAGAAGCTACCGAACTCTTTAAGGCTGCACAGGAAAATGCGCAATGGCGTTATAAATCTTATGTGCGTGCATCAAAGCAAGATTATTCGCAAGAATAGTAAAAGAGTGTAGAAGCAGAACGGGTATAGTCTAATGACTGTACCCGTTTTTTTATGCGAGAATAACAGACTAATGCCAAAATGTCACGCCTTTTCTTGTCTCTTTTACTTTGGTGTGCCTTTTGCTAGCTATTCCTTTCGTACGGCTGATGAGAAATTCAGTCATGTGAGTTAGAAGAGTAAAATAGTTAAAGGAAAATGGCAGAATTGAAAGTAAGACCGCTGGGAGATCGTGTTGTGATTGAGCCGATTGCTAACGAAGAACGGACGGCAAGTGGGATCATTATCCCTGATACCGCAAAAGAAAAACCACAAAGAGGTACAGTTCGTGCCGTTGGAAACGGAACGAAGGATGTGACTATGGAAGTAAAAGTGGGGGACATTGTTCTCTATTCTAAGTATGGTGGAACAGAAGTTACCGTAGATGAGGTAGATTATATCATCATGCGTCAGAACGATATCTTGGCTGTAATTTAATTAGCATTTGACGACCTAGGCAAATAAAATTGAAGCTTATCCGCAAATAAAGTATTCCATAAAATATTGAGACTGCGGTAAGCGGCTGAAACTTCTAAAAAGGTTAGTGGAAAAAGAAAAATATTTTTAGTGATGGCAAAGGAAATAAAGTTCGATATAGAAGGGCGTAATAAGCTCAAAAGTGGAGTAGATCAGTTGGCTAATGCTGTAAAGGTCACTCTCGGTCCTAAGGGGCGCAATGTGGTTATAGAGCGCAAGTTTGGAGCACCTCAAGTTACAAAAGATGGTGTGACGGTTGCGAAAGAGGTAGAATTAGAAGATGCTCTCGAAAATGTGGGCGCACAACTAGTAAAGGAAGTGGCTTCTAAGACTAATGACGACGCAGGAGATGGTACAACAACCGCTACCGTCTTGGCTCAAGCCATTGTCAACGTTGGGCTTAAGAATGTGACCGCGGGTGCGAACCCTATGGATTTGAAGCGCGGTATAGATAAAGCAGTCGCTGCTGTTGTAGAAAATCTTCGCAAACAAAGCAAAGAGGTGGGCGACGACCTGCTTAAGATTGAACAAGTTGCTACCATCTCTGCCAACAACGATAACGAAATTGGTAAACTCATTGCAACGGCAATGGGTAAAGTGAAAAAAGAGGGCGTAATCACCGTAGAAGAAGCAAAGGGTATTGAAACTACTGTTGAGGTGGTGGAAGGTATGCAGTTCGATCGCGGGTACATCTCTCCTTATTTCATAACGGATCCCGAGAAGATGGAAGTGGCGCTCGATCGCCCGATGATCTTGCTGACAGACAAGAAAATCTCTTCTATGCAAGATCTGCTCCCCATCCTCGAGCCCGTGGCTAAGTCTGGACGTGCCATGTTAATTATTGCCGAGGACGTAGACGGCGAAGCATTAGCCACCTTGGTGGTAAACCGCTTGCGTGGTTCGTTGAAGATTGCGGCGGTTAAGGCGCCTGGTTTTGGTGATCGTCGTAAAGAAATGTTGGAAGACATTGCTATCCTAACTGGCGCGGTGGTGATTAGCGAAGACAAAGGCTTGCGTCTCGCCGATGCTAAGATCGAAATGTTGGGTGAAGCTGAAAAGGTGAACATCACAAAAGACAATACGACGATTGTCAATGGCATCGGAGATAAGGAAGAAATTAAAAAGCGCGTTGCACAAATCTCCGCACAAATTGAAAAGTCTACTTCTGATTACGACAAGGAAAAACTCCAAGAGCGTAAAGCGAAACTCGCGGGCGGTGTAGCAGTACTATATGTCGGTGCTCCTACCGAGGTTGAGATGAAGGAAAAGAAAGATCGTGTAGAAGACGCTTTGAGTGCTACTCGCGCAGCTGTAGAAGAAGGTATTATACCAGGAGGTGGAGTTGCATATGTTCGGGCATTAAGTGCACTAGAAAAGCTGAAAGGTGCCAATGACGACGAAACCACGGGTATCCGCATCATTGTGCGTGCAATTGAAGAGCCCCTTCGTCAGATCGTTGCTAATGCAGGTTTAGATGGAGCTGTTGTAGTAGAAAAAGTGCGCGACGGTAAAGGCGACTTTGGTTACAATGCGCGTACAGATCGCTATGAAAACCTCTTCGAGAGTGGCGTAATTGATCCTACAAAGGTGACGCGTGTTGCTTTGGAAAACGCCTCTTCTATTGCTGGCATGATCCTCACAACTGAATGCGTAATGGTAGACATCAAAGAAGACAATCCTGCTCCCATGGCGGGCGGTGCGCCAGGTATGGGAGGCATGATGTAGTCTTGGGTAAAAGAATATCTTGATTTGTAGGCGGGTGTGTCAAAATGAAAATTTGGCACACCCTTTTTTTGTTGATGGAGGAAAATGATGTTGGCACACTCCATTGAGGTTCACTTTTTCGTGCAAAGCAAATCTTGTCTTTGATCACTGCTGTGCTAACAACGAAAAAAAAGAGTTTCGCCTTTCTTATGTGATATGGGTGGATGCGAAGTTCTTGCAATGCGATTCTATTTTTCTTTGTTTCTTTGTGGCACAGTATAGGTAGAAAAAAGTGTTCTCGTGAAAAACTTAGTTATAGTAGAGTCGCCTGCCAAGGCAAAGACCATAGAGAAGTTCCTTGGTAAGGACTTTGTGGTGCGTTCTAGCTTCGGTCATATCAGAGATTTAAAAAAACACGGTCTCGGCGTCGTAATAGGACAGAATAATAGTACCTATTTGCCCGAATATGAGGTAGATTCTGAAAAGCGTAAGCTTGTAGCCGAGTTAAAGAAAGCCGTTGCCGAAGCCGACGTCGTCTGGTTAGCCTCCGATGAAGATCGCGAGGGAGAAGCTATCGCATGGCACTTGGCAAATGTCTTAGGACTTGATATTGCGAATACGCACCGTATTGTATTTCATGAAATCACCGAAAGTGCAATACGTAAAGCGTTGGAAACGCCTCGTACTATAAATCAAAATTTAGTAGATGCACAGCAGGCACGGCGTATACTAGATCGCCTTGTCGGTTTCGAAGTTTCGCCTGTACTTTGGCGAAAGGTTAAGGGAGAACTATCGGCAGGACGCGTACAATCTGTTACGGTACGTCTAGTCGTTGAGCGAGAAAGAGAAATTCATGCTTATGATTCGCAACGCTTTTATCGAGTACAAGCACTCTTTGATACACACCCACAGTTGCATACAGAACTAACGCAACGTTTGCAGACGCAAGAGAGTGCTGAGAGTTTTATAAAGGCGTGCATAGGTGCTCATTTTGTTGTACAGTCGATTCAAGAAAAGGAATTAACGCGAAATCCTTCCGCACCATTTACTACATCCACATTGCAACAAGAAGCTGCACGTAAATTGAGCTTTGATGCTGCACGAACCATGCGAGTCGCACAAACGCTGTACGAGGCAGGAAAAATAACCTATATGCGTACGGATTCCGTAAATCTCTCGGAGCAGGCACTTGCAAATCTCCGAGACGTGATAGTTGATTCCTATGGACGCGAGTATCATACGTTGCGACGATATCAAACCAAAACGAAGGGTGCGCAGGAGGCTCATGAAGCTATACGACCAGTAGATGCGCATCTAGAGAACGTCGGTATGGGAAATGATGAACAGCGTCTCTATGAGCTCATTCGTAACCGTGCAGTAGCGTCGCAGATGGCAGCTGCTCAAATGCAGCGTACTACAATCGAAGTGGCAGCAAAAGAAGTCCCCTATCCATTTGTCGCTACTGGCGAGGTAATTCGCTTCGATGGCTTTTTACGTGTATATCTAGAAGGCAATGATGAGGAAAGCGGCGATGAAACTGCAACCTTATTGCCAAACTTGCAGGTAGGTGCTTCGCTTGTATTAAAGAAGGCCGTGGCGCAAG
>CAJPTS010000016.1 GCA_905373625.1 Bacteroidia bacterium | reverse complement strand
GATAAAATGTTCGTCTGAGCCGCAATCTCACCTAACAACATCTCTTGGCTCACTATGTCCCCAAGCGTCTGATTGGTTTCGTTAATATTCTTTGTTAATTCTGTGAGCGTGTCTTGCGCATTACGCACCTCGTTAGTGGTATTATTCGCCATCTCGAGGTTGCTTTGCGATACCTCTAGTACACTAGTACATTGTGCTAGCACCTGTTCAGTGGATGCGGCACTGTTCTGCGCAGCATCAGCAATCGTTTGCGAAGAGGTATGAATGTGAGTACTATTACTGTTTAGTTCGTATGTAGAGGTAACTATCCCACCAATGACACTGCGTAGTGTTGCTGACATCCTTTGAAAGCTTTCTGCCATTAAACCAAGTTCGTCTGAGCGCTTCTCATAACCAGTTGGTGCCGTATTGAGCTTCCCTTGCGCTAGCTCCCCGAGTCGGTCTGTTATGAGATGAATAGGATTTAGCAAGTTACGCAGCAAGTAGAGAACCACGACAAACAGAACAACGCAAAGTATTCCCCCGAAGAGTAACACTAGCAATATTTGTTTGTACACATGAGACATGGCAGCCCCCTTATCAAACTCTATGCAGAGGAGAAAGGGCTTTTCGCACGAGCTCATATAGAACGGCGTGATGTAACTCACGCTGTCGCCCTGCTCAAGTAAAATAGATTCTCGCTTCAGTAATGCTGTTCTTTCAGTAGCCGACACGCGCTCCCAGTCAAATATGGTTTGTGCGTGTTCTTGGTCGGTGGTCGCAGCTAGGTGTCCGCCAGGCGAATACAATGAGACGGTAGCTAACCCCGATAACGCCTCAGTATTTTCCACCCACGCTACAATACGCTCCAACTCAATATCGACAATTACTACACCTACGAAATCGTCGTTTCGTACGATAGGCTCAGCAAAACTAAAAAGCAGCACGTTCTTCCGATCCAATATGTTCAGATGATAAGGCTCATTGGCAAAGGCTCTCTTTGTCCGTCGGGGCTCAAAGTACCATGTGCCGATCTCGGGTTCTATGTGTGTTTGACACGTGTCACTGTAGTGTGCTTTACCATCCTTTCCTATTACAAGATAGGGCAAGAAGCGTCCGTGAAAACCACTCCCTTGCTCGCCCAGATGAAGCGAATCTTTTCCATCAAATCCGTTAGGTTCATACGCGAGTGCTACACCTGTAATGAAAGGATAATTCGGGAGTACATTGCCTAACATCTCCATGACTTGCGGGCGCGTCAGAGTCACATTGCCAGAAAGCGCTTTTGCTGTAGTACGTGAAAATGACACACACTGCGCCAGATCGTTCTCTATACGTGTTTTTAGATCTACCGAGGCTTTATCTACTTGCTGTATCAAATGCTCAAAGCCTGCCTGTTTCAGTTTACTGGCAGGGAGAAAAGCTAATACCAGCATCACGATCCCTGCACCAAAGCCTACCAACAGACTGATACGAAATAAGATTGACTTCTTTTTCATTCCCTCTCACATTTCTAATGCACGGTAAACACTTCAATTAGAATACGTAACATCCTAATAAAAAGTTAAGTGCTCCGACAAATAGCGTATAAACCTTCGTCCCTGTTTCTTTTTTTTACTTTAACACGAGTAATTTCCTTTTGTCGCCGTTGATGCTTTAATTTCGGCTAGGTTCGCTCACTGTATTTTTAATATCTTTGTCTATCAATTAGTTTCGTAAATTCCATGGATTATAATACCCAACGCGAGCACTTGGTGCTCCCCGAATATGGGCGGCACGTGCAGCATATGGTCGAATATTTGCTAACCATTACGGATCGCAAGCGACGCAGCGAACAAGCGGCGATCGTAGTACGTGTTATGCTCTCGCAGAACCCACAACTCAAACGTGTGGAAGAGCAGGAGCGCAAGGTGTGGGAACACTTGTACATGATCTCGGGCTATCGACTAGATATAGATTCCCGATATCCGATGCACAAGCCCGATAATGTGTCGCAAGAGAAACCCGAACTAAACTACCCCGCACGTAAACAGCGTCTTAATCATTACGGGACACTAGTTCCCAAGATGCTACAAGCTGTGAGTAACTTAGACAGCACAGAGGAGAAACGGTTGTTCGCTTTGCAGACAGCGCATCAGATGAAACGTTGCTACTTAGAGTGGAACAAAAGTACGGTGGAGAATAACGAGATCCTCGCAGATGTTGAGCGTCTTTCCGATAGGCGTCTAAATCTGGAAGGTGCAACACTAAATGATGTGTCTGTAACACCTACTGATGCAGGACATATGCAAGCCAAAAAAAATGGGACTAACAGACCGCAACAGCAAGGAAATACAACACCTTCTCCGTCTAATAAACAGTATCATCACAACAAGAACAAAAAGCGACGTGCAGCTCAGTAATGGAGGCATTTCGGATCGAGGGCGGACGTAAGCTCACGGGTACGATAGTACCCAAAGGGGCTAAGAATGAAGCTCTACAGGTAATTTGTGCAGTCCTGTTGACAGCGCACCCAGTACAGATAAATAACTTGCCCCGTATACACGACGTCCTCCGCCTCATCGAATTACTAGAATTTTTAGGCGTGCGTGTTACGTGGCATACGCTCGAGAGCTGTACACTAGACGCCTCTCAGATCAATATTGAACTCTTATTCACAGAAGAGTTCCGTTTACGTGCAGGCAAGATGCGCGGCTCTGTTATGCTGGCAGGACCACTTTTAGGACGCTTTGGCGAAGCGTTTGTCCCCAAACCTGGTGGCGACAAAATAGGTCGACGGCGTTTAGATACGCATTTAGAAGGTTTTTTACATCTCGGAGCTACGCTTGAGTATAAACCCGAATGTGAAGGTTACCATGTAAAAGCTAAACAGCTCTGCGGCAGATATATCTTGTTAGAAGAAGCCTCTGTAACAGGAACGGCCAATATTATTATGGCTTCTGTACTTGCAAAAGGATCGACAATACTCTTCAATGCAGCATGTGAGCCCTATGTGCAGCAGCTGTGCCTGATGTTGCAACGCATGGGCGCCAAGATAGACGGCATAGGTTCTAATCTCCTATTCATTCACGGAGTTAAAGAACTAGTAGGAACAGAACATACGCTCCTACCCGATATGATCGAGGTGGGATCCTTTATAGGGCTCGCAGCTATTACACAAAGTGACTTAACGATTCGAGATGTCTACCTACCTAAGTTAGGTATCATCCCCCATTCTTTTGCACGCCTAGGAATACGTATCGAACCGCAGGAAAATGACCTCGTGGTCTACGGGAGTGAACCTTACGAGATTGAGACATTCATGGATGGATCAATAATGACCATTGCTGATGCGCCGTGGCCAGGGCTTACGCCCGACCTCCTGAGCGTCTTTCTTGTTGTGGCAACGCAAGCGCGCGGCGCAGTACTTATCCACCAAAAAATGTTTGAAAGCCGACTCTTCTTCGTGGATAAACTGATAGATATGGGGGCACAGATTATACTTTGCGATCCGCACCGTGCTACAGTCATTGGGTTGAATAGGCAGGTGAGTCTACGCGCTACTAGTATGACATCGCCCGATATCCGAGCAGGCGTAGCCCTCCTCCTTGCTGCCCTAGCTGCCGAGGGAACCAGTACCATCTACAATGTAGAACAGATAGATCGAGGCTATGAGCAGATAGATGTGCGCCTTAATGCGCTAGGAGCACACATTGAGCGAATCTCATAGCAATCCTATTTACAAAGAAATATATGCCGTTTTGTCACCTAGGTGACGGAACGGCATATTTATTGCCGCGCCCAAAAGCATACCAAATAGCAGAAAGATGGATAAGAAACAACATCACGTCGAAGAAGATTTGTCAAAAGAAGAAAAACATACGACAGCTGAACCGAGTATCGAAACAGGAGAAAAGCAAACTGAAGAAATAGAGAATACGTCAGAAACCGAAAATGCTCAGACCGTCCCAGATGAGCGCTTTGAGCTAGCCAAACAAGAAGCCGAGGAGTGGAAAGATAAATACATCCGTCTGAGTGCCGAATTTGATAATTACCGCAAACGTACACTCCGCGAAAAACAAGAATTGGTGGCCGTGGCCAGTGAGGCAACACTACTAAAGCTTCTACCCGTCGTCGACGACTTTGAACGGGCTCTACAGAGTAACACTACCGATGTAGAAGGTATGCGTACGGGAATGGAGCTGATATATAAGCTCCTACAGCGCTTCTTGCAAGAAAATGGCGTTACCGAGATTGAGGCGCTCGATCAGGAATTAAATACGGATTTCCACGATGCTGTGACGCAATTTAAGGTGGAAGACGAGAGTAAGCGAGGACACGTGGTAGACGTAGTGCGTAAGGGGTATTTGCTTAATGGGCGCGTACTCCGCCATGCACAAGTGGTTATTGGAGAATAAACGGGGAAATAAACAGAGATGGCGAAACGAGACTATTACGAGGTGCTGGGCGTGGATCGGAATGCATCAGAGGACGATATTAAGAAGGCCTACCGGAAGAAGGCTTTGGAATATCATCCAGACCGCAACCCCAATAACCCAGAGGCAGAAGCTAAATTTAAGGAGGCGGCTGAGGCTTATGATGTTTTGCGCGACGCGAATAAACGCGCACGCTATGACCGTTTTGGGCACGCAGGCGTCGAAGGTGCTGCAGGGGGCGGTGGAGCAGGAGGGTTTACCATGGAAGACATTTTTGCTCAATTTGGTAATATCTTTGGTGGTTTTGGCGGAGGCGGCTCGTATTCGAATGTTCAGCAGTATGCAGCGCGAGGGGCTGACCTCCGTGTACGCCTCAAACTTACACTGGAAGAAATAGATAAGGGCGTCACGAAAAAGCTCAAAGTAAAAAAATACGTCACTTGTAAAGAGTGCAAAGGGACGGGGGCTGAAGCAGGTACAGAGTTAGAAAAATGCTCGCAATGCAATGGTACGGGCTACACGGTGAAAACCGTACGCAGTATACTCGGTATGATGCAGACCTCTGCCCCATGTCCGCATTGCGAAGGCACGGGCAAGATTCCTAAGGTTAAGTGCAAGACCTGTAAGGGGGAGGGCGTTGTACATGCAGAGGAGACTCTCTCGGTTAATATTCCCGCTGGAGTGCGCGATTCGACAGAACTGACACTCGAAGGGCAAGGGAATGCTGCGCGTCACAGAGGAGTGCCAGGCGATTTCCACGTTCTGGTAGAACAGGAAGATCACGAGGAATTTTTACGCGAGGGACCACACCTGATTTACAATCTCCACATAAGTGCTCCGCAAGCCATGCTGGGAGGGAATATTGAAGTACCTACTTTAGATGGTAAAGTGAAGGTAAAGATCCCTGCTGGCGCACAACCAGGTAGTATGTATCGTGTTAAAGGAAAAGGAATTAAAGATATTCAGGTGCGATCGAGAGGTGATCTTCTCATAATTGCCGACGTATATATACCCACGTCATTGAACAATGAAGAAAAAACAATTGTTTCTAAACTAGCCGAGAACGAGAATTTTAAACCGAAGGAAAAGAAAGGCGCCGCCCATACTCTATTAATGCGGATACAAGAGATCTTCTCGTGAGGCGTATAAACGTAATCCTAAGATAAGATGGAAAAAGCGAACATGGCGCAGTATCTCCCGAAGATAGATCGAGAGAAAATAGAGCACTTGCTCACAATACGTCGTCTATATGACGAGGGTAAAATAACGCTAGAAGAAGGACGTGCGAGACTCAAAGAGAAAGTCGGTTCTATTCGTTCCTACGAACTAGCTTATGCCGAGCAAGAGTTCAAAGCTTTTGAAGATGATCAGTGCCGAAAAGAAGACATCCAAGCGCTGCTAGATCTTTACCAAGATATTTGGGACACGAGCCGCCCCGATTTGCCCGACGAGCATCCACTCATGTGCTACTACCGTGAGAATGACGCTATGCGCAAATTTCTACTGGCTGTAGAAGATTTGGTACAATACCCTGTGATACGAAACCAGTGGTACGAGCTCTACGATGAGCTGGCAAAATACAAAATACACCTCGCGCGCAAACAAAATCAGTTGTACGCATTACTCGAGCGAAAAGGCTTTGATCGACCTACTACCACAATGTGGTTGTTAGACGATTTTATCCGTGACGAGATACGCGCTGCCCGCAAACTCCTAGAGGAAGGAAAGGAGGAAGACTTTATCGCGAAACAGAGCGCGTTGGTAGCAGATGTGCGAGATCTTATGCAAAAGGAAGAGCATGTGCTTTATCCCACTTCGCTTGTTATGATTACTCCAGAAGAGTTTGAAGATATGAAGGAGGGAGACCGTGAGATCGGTTTTGCGTGGATAGATGTTGAGAACAATCAACCAGCTCATGTAAAAAAAACTACCTCCGAAGGAGGATCTGGCTTGGAAAAAGACTTACTTGCACTCTTGGCAAAACACGGCTATGGGACTGGCGTACAGCCCGACCAAAAACTAGAAGTTGCTACGGGAAAGCTAACCCTCGAACAAATCAATCTTATCTTCAAACACCTGCCCGTTGACCTCTCATACGTTGATGAAAATGAACTCGTTTGTTTCTATTCAGATACAGAGCACCGAGTATTTCCACGAAGCAAGAATGTGATCGGACGTGATGTGAAAAATTGTCACCCACGTACAAGTGTACACATCGTGGAAGAAATAATTGAGAAATTCCGCGCAGGCGAAGCCGATTCCGTAGATTTTTGGATAAATAAGCCTGGCTTCTTCGTCTATATCGTCTATACCGCTGTACGTGATAAAGACGGTCGCTTCCGTGGGATCTTGGAAATGATGCAAAACTGCACACATATCCGTGCACTCGAAGGCTCTCGAACCCTTTTGGTCTGGAGTAAAAACGAACAGGGCGAGGAAAAGCGAATAGAAGAGGAAGTGAACGTGGTCGAAGACGATTTGCCCACCGAGATCCCCGAAGGGCTTAATCGTAAAACCATTAAGATTACACCCGAAACCCGCTTAAAGGATCTACTTGCCGTGTGTCCTGAATTGAAAGCCGAGTTACCGAAGATCCATTCCAGTTTCAAAATGTTACAAACTCCACTGGCGCGTGTTATGATCCCTAAGGCCACGGTTGCCATCATGAGTGAACGTAGCGGTATGCCTATGCCAGAACTTATAAAGGCCATAGAGGAAGTCCTACGCCGATAAGTTTGTTTCTTTGCAACGTCTTTTAGCCTCACGCTTTCCTACGAAAAGCGCGAGGTTTTTTTATTGAATGAAGGACGTGGGATATTGTTAGATGGCGTTTGTGGATCGCTATTATTGCCTAATTTTGCGGCTAATATAAAACAGATAGATCATGGAGTTGAAAGAAGTTTTGGCTATCACAGGGAAGTCTGGGCTCTATAAGTTTGTTGCAAAGAGCAAACACGGCTTTGTGGTAGAACCACTCGAGGGCGGCACTCGCTTCGCTGTATCGATTATGAGTAAAGTGAGCTCATTAGCCGATATTGCTATGTTTATGCACGGCAAAGATATGCCTCTCGCAGAGGTATTCTCTGTTATGCTCCCACACGAAGACGCTATTAAAGCTCTTGATCTGAAAGGCAACAATAAGGAAGAGGCACGTGCTCTCTATGCGAAAATTCTGCCCGACTACAATGAACTGAAAGTGCATGACAAAGATATTATGAAAGCTTTCAAGTGGTTTCTCATTTTGGTAAACAACGGCATACGCGATTTTAATACTACTCCTCAGACTACGCCAGAGGAAGAAAGCGTACCGCAAGAATAGGTTGCATAAACAAAATAAATTAGCATATATCTTTAGATGGAAACAGCTGTTGAGCAGGTAGCGGCAGTATCGCCCTTCCTGCTGATACCTTTTGTGCTCATGCTCTTGTCTATCGCCATTGGACCTGTGGTGGCAGAGCATTGGTGGGAGAAGAACGTAAACAAACTGATTGTTGCTTTGGTACTGGGAATCCCTACCGCAATAATTCTAATATCGCAGGGCTTCGGGCACGAACTGCAACATCAGGTCGTGTTTGATTACATCCCGTTCGTATTACTACTCGGTGGTTTATTTACCGTTACTGGGGGAATTCGTCTGAGTGGAGACATCCGTGCTACGCCTGGCGTGAATACGCTTTTCTTAGCTATCGGTGCCATTCTAGCTTCGCTCATGGGTACAACGGGGGCTGCCATGTTACTGATCCGCCCATTGCTCGAGACGAACAAACAGCGCAAGCACACAGTACATACTGTTCTATTCTTTATTGCAATTGTAGCCAATGCGGGAGGGCTTTTAACACCACTAGGCGATCCGCCACTCTTCCTCCTCTACCTACGCGGTGCGCCATTTACATGGTTTTTGAAACTCGCCCCCGAGGCTTTTATTATAGATGTTGTACTACTGGCGGTCTACTACATCACGGATCGCATCAATTATGCAAAGGAGGACGTGAAAGATCTTATGCGAGATAAAACTGAGGTACAGCCCCTACGGCTGCAAGGCTCGCTAAACTTCATTTGGTTGTTAGGTATTGTATTCGCTGTTGCCTTCATCAATGAGCAGTACATTGAGGTTATGAAGACGGGTAGCCCCTATTGGAAATTCTTACGCGAAGGCGCTATCATTTTAATGATGATTCTCTCGCTCATTACCACGAAACGCCAAGTACGCGAAGCAAACCGTTTTACTTGGGATCCTATTCTCGAGGTAGCATTCCTCTTTATAGGTATCTTTATCACCATGACGCCTGCTCTTATTTTCTTGCAAGAGCACGCACCCACTTTAGGCTTAAGCACCCCACTTCACTTTTTCTTTGCTACAGGAGCTCTTTCTGGTTTCTTAGACAATGCGCCTACGGCTTTAGCCTTTCACTCCGTCGCTTCGGGCTTACCAGCTGCCGATCTACCTTACGTAGCGGGCATACCAGAAATCTTATTAAAAGCCATCTCCATGGGGGCAGTTCTTTTTGGTTCTATGACCTATATCGGGAACGGTCCGAACTTTATGGTAAAAGCTATTGCAGAAGCAGAGGGCATTAAGATGCCGAGTTTCTTTGCTTACATGTACAAGTTCTCACTCATTATCTTGTTGCCACTTTTTGCCATTATCGGCTTTATATTCTTGTACTAATTCGCTTAGTACAGCCCTGTTATAGGAGCTCTTTTTTGTAATTCATAAGGCGAAGCACACATCTGTGCCTCGCCTTTTTTATGACCGTCTGGGTTAGTTTGCAACGAGTGATGAGAGAGCATAGTGAAAGAAATAAATTATTGTAAACTGTTTGATTGACGTATGAACGAATAGTTTTTTTAGTTCGACACTTAAAATATACCTTTGTCTAGGGTGATAGATTATTAGTATGCCGCTATTTGATGATGCACTAGATACGGAGCATATCCTAATTTCCGATGCCGCTAAAAATTTGTCTGTTTCAAGTGCCACTATTAGAAATTGGATAAAAACAGGCTTATTAGAGACACCGAGTCGTGGCTGCGTGTCAAGAAAATCGCTAGATGCCCTGAAAATACAATTAGCGTCAGGGGAAAAATTGAGCTCCAGAGCAAATAAGAGCCAAAAGACCAAGGAAAATCACGAAGAGGTCTCACGGGTTATAATTGAGGCATTGGAGAACAACTTGTTTAACGAAGCGCTTGTCTCCCTTTACGAAAAAACTTTGAGTGAGTCCTATCGCAATAAGGAGGGTATTTATTACACAAGTCCATCTATCGTAAGAGATATGCTGCGGGATGCTCAAGTTGCAGACACGAGCACCTTTTTAGATCCGTGTTGTGGTTGTGGTAATTTTATAATGGAAGCCATAGCAAAGGGTGTGCGTGTTGAGAATATTTATGGTTTTGACACAGATCCGACTGCTATTCGCATTGCAAAGCAACGCATATATGCAAAAACAGGAAAAGAAGCGCATAATATAGTGTGCGCCGATTTTTTGACCATAGCTAAAAGTCTTCACCGAACTTTTGATCTGATCTATACCAATCCGCCTTGGGGAAAAAAGATACCGAGAAAAGACAAAGAGGCATTTGCTGCTTATTATCAAACTGGAAAAAGTACAGATACTTGTTCTCTATTTTTCTTTGCAGCTCAGGAGATGCTATCGCCCAATGGGAGTTTAGGCTTTCTTCTCCCTGAGTCGATTTTGAATATTTCGACCTTTCACTCTCTCCGAACGTCTTTACTTTCCTTCTCAATACTCAAAATTAAGAATTACGGCACCCCATTTGAGGGTATACAGAGTAACGCATATTCGGTAATTGTCAGAAAATGTGCACCGACACGTGAGCATCAAATAAAATGCATAGATAGCGGAGAGTACTTCCGTGCACAAACCTCATTTATGTCTAATCCGAAGCAAATTTTCAATGTTTGGGTCTCCCCAGATGAACAAATTGTAATAGACAAGTTGTTTCAGATCCCCCACTGTTCATTGGAAAGCAATGCTGACTGGGCGTTAGGTGTCGTAACAGGTGATAACAAGAACAAATGCTATAAAATGCCCACCGAAGGGCTTGTTCCTATATACAGGGGGAAAGATATTACGCCTCGGGGGTTAGCTTCGCCGTCACTTTACATAGAACGAGAGCTTTCTAACTGTCAGCAAGTAGCGCCGCTTGCGCTTTATTATGCGGACGAGAAGATAATATATCGGTTTATATCAGATAAACTTGTCTTCTACTGCGATACCGCTAAGCGTTTAGTACTCAATAGTGCTAACATATTGGTATTACGGAAGAGTTTTCCGCTAAGTAGCCACCAATTAACGTCATTATTGAATAGCAAAATACTCAACTGGCTTTTTGCAAAAGTCTTCCACACTCACAAAATTCTTCGTGCAGATCTTGAGACGCTACCATTATACACCTCATGGTACTCTCACGGTCTCTTCGATGAGGAACTCTTTTTGGAACAGAATAATTTGGTGTACGAGAATGGAACTTTCAGAGCTAGATACAAGACTCATTGAATCTAGAAATGAAATTCGTTCATTTCTAGTTTACCGCGCACCTTGAATCTCCTATCCTCCCTACGAATGCAGCTCTTTATTTGCTGCGCTGACGCTTCCGAATGGCTTCCGTGAAAAGATTGTAGAGGGGTAATAGGTCTGGAGCAGCCTCGGCTAAGAGGCGTTGGTGTTTAGCTATGGTAGACTCGTCTCCACGCAGTGCGGGTCCTGTTTGAGCTGTTGTGGGCGAAGTTTCAAAGGCTTTCAGAATCGTTTCTTCTACAAGCGGACGCAGAGATTGAAAGGGGAGTCCGTGTTGCTGAGCTATCTGTTCCGCCTCGGCTAATAGATGGTTTGTAAAATTGTTAGTAATAACGCCTAATAGGTGAAGCCACTGACGTGTTGCACTATCGGCGACGTTTACATGCGGCGAGAGCCGTTGTACAAGTCTTTGCAACCATTGGAGCGTTATGGGATCGGACGCTTCGATAAAAAAAGGGATCTCGACCATATTTAGCGTCCTATTTGGCGAGAAGGTTTGTAGGGGGTATAACACACCTGTATGACTGCATTCGCATTGCGGAAGCGCTACTGCTCCTGCTGTGTGAATAAGCGTGCCCTGTACGACGTCTAGTTGTTGAAATACGGAGGGAATAGCATCGTCTGGCACACAGATCAAATAGGCAGTGTGGAGGGGTAACGATGCTATACAATCGGCAAGGTCGCCGCTAAGAGAAGAAGAAGCCAACCTGCTAGCTAGCAGATTGGCTTTCTCCGAATTTCTACTATAAATGTACCGAATTTGTACGCCCGCGTCGTGTAAAGCGGTGGCTAATTGTGTGGCTACGCGCCCAGCTCCGATAACGCTTAGTTCATACTCGGACATTATTTACATCAGACTACTGTAATTTCTCTGCCAAAATGGTGCGAATTTCCTCAATATCGAGGTTCGTACCGAGTAGTGTACCATCCTTGTCAATAAGTACTGTGAACGGAATACCATGTACGCCATAAAGCTTCTCGCCACGGCTTTCATTGGCAATGCTCTCATCAGTAACGAACTGTTTCCACGTGAGTGTATCGGTAGCAATTTGTGCTTTCCACTTCTCTTTATCCTTGTCTAGGGAGTAACCGAAAATCTCAAACCCTTTAGGAGCGAACTCTGAGTAAACTTTCTTTAATTCTGGGAAAGCCATCTTGCAGTATCCACACCACGACGCCCAGAAATCCACCAGTACGATGTTTCCCTTACCAGCCACATCGCTTAATGATACAGTATTTCCTTCGGCGTCCAGCGCTTTGAAATCGCGGAACTGCTTCCCAACCGCAGTTGCATCCATTACTTCAAAGAAGTCTTTGCAACGTTTGAGCGTCAGCGTCGCTTCGCCTTTAAAATTGGTTACCACTTCCTTCGCTTTAGCCAAAGCGTCGTCTTCTAATTCGCCGAGCTTAGTAGCAACAAAATAGATAGAGATCGGCGAGGTCGGGTTCTCGAACGCCAATTTCATAACACCGTCTGTTAGCATCGCGTCTGCTTTTTGGAAGCGAGTTCTGAGCGATTCGAACTCCGCGTTTTGCTCTTCTGTACGCTCATCAGCACTAGGGAGTTGTTGGGCAGCCTCTTGGCAAGCATCCATCTCTGCCTTAGATTGTGCACGCAGCACATAGTATGCATTAAGCATCGCGTCGTACTTAGAGCCTGTAATAGTCGCGTTCTTAGTTTCTGCGTTGTAAGAAAGCTGTACTTTGCCAGTGCCTAAATAAACCAAGTACCCATCCATCCCCTTAATCAGAGCAAAGTACATACCCTCCTTGAGGTTGGGATTCTTAATGTTAAAAGCACCGTCAACTACTTTGGCTGAGTCGGCGGGTTGGCTATCTTCAGAATTGGCATTGATGAGATAAACCATACCCTCGGAAGAGCTAAAGCCGTCTCCAGCCAGCTCTACAACATTGTTTGAGCAGCTTGCAAAAAATGCAGCAATTCCTAGTACTGCAAATGATAGAACTCCTGTGATCTTCATTGATCTTTGTATAATTGTAAAAGTTACCTTGCCTCCTAAAAACGAACCTATGAATTTCGTTTTATAATTTGCGCAAAATTACGTTCTTTTCAAAGAGTAGCCAAAAGGCATAAACGTGTGTTGTGACGAAAACTCGATGTATAAAAATATAGCGAACTCGCGTACTTTAAGAATAAAGAGCGGTCGTCACAAAAAGTCTTTGCAAAACATGTTAGAGTTTGATGAATATATCCGCAATGGCGAGCCCGATAAAGCAACCAAAGCCTCTACGTGGCGAACGGCGATAGGGCTTCAGGCAGTAGACGGTTTACAAACGTCAGATTACCTGAAAGATACTGCCATTAAGCACATAGAGGGAGATATCAGCATTGAGGAGGTAAAAACTCTTATTAACAGCTACTACCAGTCTAAGACTGAGCGCTCGCCATCGTCAGACACAGAAGAAGCTGATAAGGTTTCTATGCACATTGCACAAATTCTGAATGAAAACGCTTTTTCCTATTCTGTGATAGGCCTTACCTCCATCCATCGCAGGCTATTTGACGGAGTATTTCCGTTTGCGGGTCAGATCCGTAATTACAATATCACCAAAAAGGAATGGGTACTCAGAGGAGCGAGCGTCTTGTATGTTAATGCTGAGGATCTGACAAGAGCTATTGCTTATGATCTTGAACAGGAGAGGCAATTCTCTTACAAAGATCTCCCGCTGGACGATGTCGTAGTACATATAGCCAAATTTGTTGCCGACCTTTGGCAGATACATCCGTTTGGAGAGGGGAATACACGAACTACAGCGGTATTCACGATTAAATATTTGCAGAATATAGGCTTCGCGGTTAACAACGATTTATTTGCCGAACATGCGTGGTATTTTCGCAATGCATTGGTGCGTGCCAATTATCGTAATGTTCAAGGAGGTATAGAACCTGACATGAGTTTTTTGATACTCTTTTTTAGGAATCTGATACTGGGCGAACAGCACGAATTAAAGAATCGGTACATGATTATAAATCCTCCTAAGACTTGGGGACAAGAAAAGAGAGACGCGGACACCCGACAAGTACCCGACAAGTATCCGACAAGTACCCAGCAAGTATCTAATGAACTGCAAACCTTATCAAATAATGTAAGAACATTGCTCGACGTACTAGCAGAGCAGCCCCTATCGCTAAAAGAGATGATAGCCGCATTGCAACTAAAAGACCGAGAGAACTTTATGCTCAATTATCTAACCCCTGCTTTGCGGGCAGGATGGGTTGTTCCACTTTACCCAGACACCCCTAAACACCCACGGCAGAAGTATCAATTAACTCTCAAGGGAAAAAACGCTCGTACACATAGCAAAGAATCCTAACCTTGGTAAACTGCTGTAAGTTGCCCTCCGTTTAACCTTGAGTTTCTCTCAATGCTGTTTTTACGCGCAAAATGGCGTATTTTCGTTTTGGGAAAATGAGTGCCAATCCCCAAAAAGACGATGAAAAACAAAGGCAAACTATTGCTGGTGAGTTACTATTGGCCGCCGAGCGGTGGACCAGGTGTGCAGCGCTGGTTAAAGCTAGTAAAATACTTGGTGCGGCTCGGATGGCAAGTGACCGTTTATACCCCATCTAATCCGGAAAGTGGAGCTTACGACCCCTCTTTGCTACACGATGTTCCCGATGCCGTACGCGTTCTTCAACGACCGATCTTTGAACCGCTCTCATTCTATCATCGCATTATCGGGAAGAAAAGCGGCGTTGGAGTAGGGCTTCTCAAACAAAATAATGGGAAAACAGGGCTGCTGCACCGTCTTCTTTTATGGGGACGAGCCAATCTATTTATACCAGATGCGCGCTGTCTCTGGGTTCGCCCTTCAGTTCGTTACCTACGTAAACTCTTGCAAGCAGAACCACACGACGTGGTTGTTACCACTGGTCCTCCGCACTCGATGCACCTTATCGGGCAGAAATTAAAGAAGGCAGTCGGTATTTGTTGGGTTGCAGATTTTCGCGATCCGTGGGTTAATATTGACTATCACCAGCATTTACCTCTCAGCAAGCGAAGTAAAAAGAAGCATGTGGCATTAGAACGCAGTGTGGCAGAAAACGCTGACGTGCTGAGTGTGGTAGCCGAAGGAATGAAGGAAGATTTTGCAGCATATCGCGTAAAAAAAGTTGTTACCATTTTCAATGGTTTTGATGCCGAGGACTTCCCAATTTACCCTTCAGCTGAAGACACGACACTTTTTCGGCTAGTTTATGCGGGATCTATGAACGCTGATCGTAACCCCCATCTGCTTTGGCAGGTATTGCGGAGTCTGAAGCAGGAGGGGCGTATAACCTCGTCCTCCTTTCGTGTTGAGATTGTTGGCATCCACGATGCGCGTGTAGAGGAATCTGTGCATGAAAATGGAATAGAAGACCTTGTAGCGTTTCGCAGCAGTGTGGCGCACAATGAAGTCGCGTCGTTACTTTGCAATGCCACAATGCTCCTTTTATGTGTGAACCGCGCTCCGACGAGCAAAGCCATCCTCACGGGAAAGCTTTTTGAATATTTGGCAAGTCGGCGTCCGATACTGGCAATAGCTCCCAAAGATGGTGAGGCGGCTCAACTCCTCATTCGTACGCATTGCGGGCAAGCATTTGATGACGGTGATGCACCAGCACTCAAACAATATCTCGAGCAAAGCTTGTTAACGCACCAAGAAGGGCGGTTAAACGTGACACCTAATCCTGAGCTAGCATTATACAGTCGCGAGCATCAGGCTGAACAATTCTCGCAACTATTTGATAGCTTGGCGCGAGTCAACGAAGTAAATACCTCCCCCCCCGTTTCAAATGATGAATAGGCTACTACGCTTTTTCGTTTTTGTCCTCTCGCTATGCGTTTACCTTTATACGTTGGAAGGGGGGATCAGTTTATGGGATAGCTCCGAATTCGTCACCGCAGGCACGCGTCTGGAGGTCGGACACCCGCCTGGTGCGCCATTTTATCTTCTTTTGGTGCGGCTCTTTTCTCTGTTTGCCCCCTCAAATAGTACTATTCCCATTGCCGTAAACGTCCTCTCGGCAGTGGCAAGTGCCTTGGCAGTTACATTTCTTTTTGAAATCATCAGACTGTTAGCACAGCGCTGTTTTCCGCACGCCACTCGTTCAGAAAAAAATATACAACGATTTGCTGCCATTGTAGGTGCTCTTTCATTTGCCTTTACCGACACTTTTTGGTTTTCTGCCGTTGAGGCAGAGGTATACGCGCTCTCTACCCTCCTGACAATTATTGTCTTCTGGGCTATTTTGCGTTGGGAAGAAAATGCGTCAGACGGGCGCTGGTTACTCCTCATAGCTTACCTTGTGGGACTTTCCATCGGAGTACATCTGCTGTGTCTGCTAGCGCTGCCCAGCGTGGTTTGGGTATACTATTTTGCCCACTATCGGTTTACGTGGAAGGGGGCTTTTCTCGTTTTACTAGCGTCGATAGGAGTACTTCTTTTTGTGCTTTATCTGTTTATGCCAGGTGTATTGCTACTCCTACAAGGGTGTGAACTCCTTTTTGCCAATATTTTGGGCTGTACACACAACATTGGAGCAGCCGTAGGTCTTTTTTCACTTTTTGGCGTACTGGGAGCACTTCTTTTTTATACCTACCGTACTAGGCGCAGCAAATGGCATTTCTGCCTCCTCGCACTCAGTCTGCTTCTTTTAGGCTATTCTTCCTACACACTTATCGTAATCCGTTCATCGGCTGCACCACCGCTCAATCTTAATGCTCCTGACAATGTATTTTCACTGGAAGCATATCTCAACCGCGATCAATATGGGGAACGCCCTCTTTTCTATGGTCCTTATTACTCTGCCCCGATAACGGATGTAGAAATTGAAGACAGATGGCAAGCAGACTCTGTGGGATATAAGCGAGTACAAAAGAACTCCTATAAGTATGATGCGCGCTTCGAAACACTATTCCCACGAATGTACAGTAGGCTGCCAGAACATCAGACCATGTATATCTTTTGGGGTAATGTACGCGGTACGCCTCTCTCCATAAGAGATGCACGCGAAAATGAAAGTGTTGCTATCCGTCCCACGTTTGCCGAAAATTTACGCTACGCGGTAGCCTACCAGTTTAATCATCAGTACTGGCGTTACTTCCTTTGGAACTTTCTCGGGCGGCAAGACGATGTACTAAACCAAAGCGGCGGTAGGATGCATGGCAATCCGTTGAGTGGTTTTGATATCATAGACTCACTTTTTCTCGGTTCACAGCGCCAATTGCCCGACACCTTACGGCATGCTACAGGACGAGCGCCGCTATACTTTCTCCCTCTCATTTTAGGTTTACTCGGCTTCGGTTACCTCTTCTTTCGTAATTCGCGTTACACGTTTGTACTAGTAACGCTATTTGTCCTGACGGGACTGGCTATAGTGTTCTATCTTAATCAACCCCCGCTTCAACCCCGCGAGCGCGATTACACGTTTGTCGGTTCATTCATGGTCTTTTGCATCTGGATCGGTTTTGGTGTGCTAGCGCTCTACGAACTACTACGACGAGGTAAATATGCACATT
>CAJPTS010000015.1 GCA_905373625.1 Bacteroidia bacterium | reverse complement strand
CAGCTATGCCCCTCTCTTGCCATAAAATCCCTCATACTCTTCCTAATCGCCCTGCAAAAATTCCGCCAGTCTGGCGTAAAAACTCCGCTAGAGGGTGTTGAACAATAACTCACTACCTTCTAACTCTCGTTTTGGATGCTTTTTTTGATCCTGAGCGCTCCGATCTTGCACTAGAATGCCTTAATCTAACCTCCTCGAAGAGGTTATTTCTTCGCTTTTATACCTCTTTTGCCCCATTTCGACACAATAGGGCACAATTAGAGCTAAATGCGTGTGACCGTTCCGCAAGTACAGCATCTACGATGGTATGTCTCTTTTCGCCACGCGCTTTCATTTCGCCCAATTTTTATTCTGACTTATAGCACTATAGCTAGTATAAATCACCGAATTAGACAAATTTTACCGTGCAATAGCCTCATACTTACGTACTGTATTGACCCAGCAATAAAGCGTCGTTCCTCAAATTCTGTATTCGACTCTTGCTTGCGTCAAAGGTACGCCTCTTTCCAAGATTAAACGAACGATTTACTGCTTTAATGCTCGAGTGGGACGACTATGGGGTTGATACTTCAAGTCCGAACTTCCATATTTGCACCCATTCCCTTATCTTATTGCGACTAACACTGTAGTCCTCAGATAGATGAAAGATGTCTTCGCCTTGCTTTACACGCTTTACAATAGCAAGGTGGACTTTATAACTGTACTTTATCTCCCCCAATTTTTTGTCCAACTTTTGAGAGCAGTTCAAAAAAAGGGTGTGCCAAATTTCTATTTTAACACACTCTCTTCAAAATCTAAATAAGAAATCTTATTCCGCAACTTTCGGTTCTTCTATAACTTCAGCGGCTTCATTAGAAGTAGAATTTACTTCTTTATTAGCTTTACTAGCTCCGCCACGACGAACTCTACGAGTTGTTTTCTTTGCACCAGTTTTAGCCTGTGAATATGTATCGTTAAAATCAACCAATTCAATCAAACACATCTCAGCTCCATCACCAGCACGTTGCCCAAGTCTGATAATTCTAGTGTAACCACCTGGTCTGTTTGCTATTTTTGGAGATACTATTCCAAACAATTCCTTAATGGCATACTTATCTCTCAAATCTGCAAAAGCAATTCGCCGAGCATGAGTTGAATCTGTCTTTGAACGTGTAAGAATCGGCTCAACATATACTCTTAAAGCTTTTGCTTTAGCAACTGTCGTCTTGATATTTTTGTACATAATCAAAGAGACTGCCATGTTGGACAACATAAGCTCGCGATGTGCACTCGTCCGCCCCAAATGATTAAACTTCCTACTATGTCTCATCGCAACTAATCTTACTCCTTCAATTTTTCAGTATCTTCGGCGAAATCGAGATTATTCGCCTTTAACAAATCTTCTAGTTCCGAAAGTGATTTTCTACCAAAGTTTCTAAACTTAAGTAGCTCATTTTTGCTGTAACTAGCCAAATCACCCAAGGTATAAACTTCAGCAGATTTCAGACAATTTAGCGCTCTCACTGATAATCCTAACTCAGCAAGCGGTGTACTTAACAACTCTTGTTGACGAATTTGATCCTCGGTCATTGTGTCATCTTCCGTCACAACAAATTCAGGAATAGACATACTTTCGTCAGAGAAGAGTTGAAAATGCTTTATCAAAATATAAGCCGCTTCTTTAAGTGCATCTTTAGGCGATATACTTCCATCAGTTTCAATATCCAGTAATAATTTTTCGTAGTCCGTCTGTTGTTCGACACGATAATTATCTACTTTCCAATTGACATTACGAACAGGCGTATAAATACCATCAATTGGGATTACTCCAAACGGTGGTTTACCTTGATAGTTTTCATCGGCTGGTATATAGCCACGTCCTTTCTGGATATTTATCTGTAAATCTAAGTGAATGGAAGCATCGAGATGACAGAGAACTAACTCAGGATTAAGAACTTGTACTCCAGTCAAAAAATTATTTATGATCCCAGCAGTAAACTCTGTTTGTCCTGCTACCGAGAGCATTACTGTTCCACCATTATAAGACGGATCGGTAACACCGAACCGAACCTTTTTAAGATTTAGAATGAACTGTGTAACATCTTCGACTACACCATGTATGGTAGAAAACTCGTGGTCAACCCCTTCGATCTTAACCCAAGAAATGGCGTAACCTTCAAGAGAATTCATAAGCACACGCCTTAGGGCATTGCCAATCGTAATGCCATAGGTTGGCTCTAGGGGTCGGAATTCAAAACGCCCATGTCGCGCATCGCCTTCCAACATTATAACCCTATCAGGCTGCTGAAAATCTAATATCGCCATTATCAATGCCTACTTAGAGTACAATTCAACAATGAGTTGTTCGCGGATATTTTCGGGGATATCTGCCCTTTCAGGTACGTTTAGAAATTTGCCAACCATTGCTTTTTCGTCCCACTCTAACCAAGAATATCTGCTACGATGATTAGTAGATAAGGAATCAACGATGACTTGCAACGATTTAGATTTTTCACGTACGCCAATAAGATCAGAAGCTTTTACAGTAAAAGATGGGATATTAACCACCTCCCCATTAACGATAATATGACAATGGGAGACTAGCTGACGTGCTGCTGCGCGTGATGGAGCAATCCCTAAACGATAAACGACGTTATCAAGACGCGATTCAAGGAGTTGGAGGAGAATTTCCCCCGTTACGCCTTTACGTCGCGAAGCTCTTACAAAAAGATTTGCAAATTGGCGCTCCAACAAACCGTAAGTGTACTTAGCTTTTTGTTTTTCAGCCAACTGCTGCCCGTATTCTGAGACTTTACGATGTCGTTTATTTTTGCCATGCATTCCTGGAGGATAAGACTTTTTTTCATAAGACTTATCTGTGCCATAAATGGGCTCTTCAAAGCGACGTGAGATTTTAGTCGTTGGTCCTGTATATCTTGCCATTTTCTCTCAAAATCGAAACTTAGTAAGTAATAAATTACGCACGACGTCTTTTGGGAGGACGACACCCATTATGAGGCAACGGTGTAACATCTCGGATTTCTTGCACTAAAATTCCCGCTTGATGTATCGTACGAATAGCGGCCTCTCTTCCATTCCCAGGACCTTTAACATAGACTGTAACACGTCGCAATCCCAAATCATAAGCGACTTTTGCACAATCAGCAGCAGACATTTGAGCCGCATAAGGCGTATTCTTCTTAGATCCCTTGAAATCCATCTTCCCAGACGAGGACCACGAGATTACATCACCATTCATATTGGCTAATGTAACTATAATATTATTGAAAGAAGAATGTATATGTGCCTGTCCCTCAGAATCAACTCTAACACGTCTGCGACGTGAAGCTCCAGTTTTCTTTGCCATCTACAGTTTATTTAGGTGCATTTTTTTTGTTCGAGACAGTCTTGCGCTTACCTTTTCGCGTGCGAGCATTGTTCTTAGTTCCTTGTCCACGTACTGGTAAACCTAAACGATGACGAATCCCGCGATAACAACCGATATCCATCAAACGCTTAATATTCATCTGTACTTCAGCGCGCAGCTCACCTTCTACCGTAAACTTCTCGCCGATGATACTGCGGATATCTGCGACATTTGCATCTGTCCAATCTTGGACTTTTACAGCAGGATCAATAGACGCCAAAGCCAAAATTTGCTTGGCTCGACTCCGCCCTATACCATATATGTACGTCAAAGCAATTTCTCCTCGCTTTGCTCTCGGTAAATCTACACCTACAATTCGTGCCATTATCAATACTCTTAAATTACAGCGCAATTATTTACCTTGACGCTGTTTGTACTTCGGATTCTTTTTGCAAATCACATACAAACGTCCCTTGCGCCGTACTAACTTACAATCGCTGCTACGTTTCTTTACAGATGTACGTACTTTCATGCCTCACTTCTTTTTTCACGAACTATTATTCTTCCCCAAGTTAGATCATAGGGAGAAAATTCTACTTTAACCAAATCTCCTGTCACAATTTTTATGTAGCGAATTCGCATCTTTCCAGACACTTGAGCTGTTACAATCATCCCATTATCCAATCTGACACGAAAACGCGCATTAGATAAAGACTCAATTATCTCGCCCTCACGAACTATTGTTGCTTGCTTTGCCATATACAACTAACTAACCCAAGCTCCTTTTTTCTTCAAATTCTCTACAATTTCACCATATGGTGTCAATTCCTCTGCTGCACCATCTTTAGATATGACAACAGCCTTCTCAAAATGAGCAGCATTTTTCCGATCTGTAGTCCTGACCGTCCAACCGTCTCGATCTACATATATAAAGCGCTTTCCGAGTGTGACCATAGGTTCAATGCAGAGCACCAAATTAGGCGTAAGTGCCTTCCCATGCCCTCTCCGACCATAATTGGGCACCTCAGGTTGCTCGTGCATATCTCTTCCTAAACCATGCCCCACCATCTCACGCACAATACCATACCCGTTATCCTCGACATACGCTTGTATCGTTGCGCCAATATCGCCTACGCGCCAGCCGCTCTTAATACTTCCAATCGCTAAATCAAGACTTTCTCTCGTGACACGCAACAAGTCCTTATTCTCCTGCGAAATTTCTCCTACACCAAAAGTATAAGCCGAATCTCCATAATATCCGTGCATTAGTGTTCCACAATCAACAGACACTATATCACCTTCTTGGAGACTATATTCACTAGGAAACCCATGCACGACAACATCATTTACAGAGACACAAAGCGTATAAGGGAATCCTTCATATCCTTTGAAACCTGGTTGTGCACCGTGATCACGAATAAACTCTTCAGCACACTGATCCAAAACCTTTGTCTGCACTCCAGGCTCAATCAAGGTAGCAATATACGCCAATGTCGCTGCCACCAATTGATTGTTCTGACGGAGATACTCTACTTCTTCATCAGTTTTTATACTCAAAGAACGCATGTATAACAATACACCCTATTACAAACAATTCGGGTACAAAGGTAATGAAATAATTTTAGTGCCTAGTAGCCACTTTTCCCTTTAATTCTCCCGTGCTTCATGAGTCCGTCATAATGACGCATCAGCAGATGACTCTCAATTTGCTGTAGCGTATCGAGCACGACTCCGACCAAAATCAACAGCGACGTTCCGCCATAAAACTGCGCAAACTGAGTATCTACGCTGAACATCACAGCAAAAGAGGGGAGTATAGCAATTATTGCTAAAAAGATAGAACCTGGCAACGTGATCTTACTTGTAATATCGTACAAGAAATTTATTGTTGCGCGACCAGGCTTTATACCTGGAATAAATCCGCCATTTCGTTTCATATCCTCAGCCATTTGATTAGGATTAATCGTAATAGCTGTGTAAAGATAAGTAAACACAATTATAAGGATTGCTAGAACGAAATTATACCAAAATCCCGTGATATCGGAAAAAACGGCAGCTATTCCTGTAACATTATCTCCTCCGCGAAAGAACATTGCGGGCAAAATCATCAATGCTTGTGCAAATATGATTGGCATCACACCCGCCGCATTTACCTTTAGCGGAATATACTGGCGCGCACCACCGTATTGCTTATTTCCGACAACACGTTTTGCATATTGCACAGGAATACGACGAGTACCCTGTACTAAAAGTATAGAAAACATGAAGACTACAAAAAGCACAATCATTTCGGCTAAAAACATTACAAGTCCTCCTGCCATTTCTTCTGCTCTATTAAAAAACTCAGCAGTGAAAGCAAAAGGCAAACGTGCAATTATACCGATCATGATGATCAAAGAGATTCCGTTTCCTATTCCTTTTTCTGTTATACGTTCTCCTAACCACATGACGAACATAGTTCCCGCGATCAGGATAATTGTAGATGTCACGGTGAAATAAATTCCTTTAAGTGCAAATGCAGTATCGGGCAATTGGAAGTGCAAATTAGCCAAGTAACCAGGCGCTTGTATAATCAGAATAGCGACAGTTAAATAGCGTGTGATCTGATTTATCTTTCGATGTCCACTCTCGCCTTCTCGCTGTAGTCGCTGGAAATAAGGAATAGCCATTCCCAATAACTGTACAACAATGGAAGCGGAGATATAAGGCATAATACCCAGCGCAAAAATCGAAGCATGACTAAATGCGCCTCCCGAGAACATATCCAAGAGCCCCATAACGCCATCTTCGGTCTGACGCCGTAATGCGTCAAGCTGCGAAGGATCTATACCCGGCAATACGACAAAACTTCCTAAACGATAAACCAGTAATATACCCAAAGTATAGAGGATGCGATTCCGCAAGTCCTCTATACGATAGATATTCTTAAAAGTCTCAACTAACCGTCGCATAAGTTTCTATTCCTTATTTGCTGTCCCATTATGAGACGTGATTATCTCTTCTGCTTTTTTAGAAAAAGCATGTGCAGTGATATTCAAGCTTTGTGTTAGTTCTCCCTCAGCGAGCACTTTCATTCTTTCGCGTTGCCCTAAGTAGCCCAAGGAACGCAACACATCTGGAGTTATTTCAACAAGAGAAAAAGCTTCGGCGATAGCCAGCAAGTCTCTCAAATTAAAGACTTTATATTCTACTCGGAATGGGTTAGTAAAACCGAACTTCGGCAAACGTCGTTGCAAAGGCATTTGACCTCCTTCAAAACCACGCTTTCGCGAATACCCTGAACGCGACTTAGCCCCTTTATGACCACGCGTAGAAGTTCCGCCGTACCCCGATCCTTGTCCTCTACCTTTTCTTTTATTAGATCTTACTGCGCCAGCAAAAGGACGCAAATTATCTAAACGCAAAATTGTCATCACTTTTCAGCCTCCTATTACAACTCAACCACCTGTACTAAGTGATCAACCTTACGAATAGCGCCCAATACACTGGATGTAGCTTCAAGTTCTACCGTCTGACGGATGCGACGAAGCCCGAGTGTTTGCAATGTTGTACGCTGACGCTTCGTAACCCCAATAATACTTCGCACTTGAGTAATACGTACTTTCGCCATTAATCACTCCTCCTCTTTAACCGTTAAAGACTTTCGTTAATTCTACACCGCGCTGCTTACTGATTTGGTAGGCATCTCGTAACTCCAACAAAGCAGCCATGGTTGCTTTCACTAAGTTATGAGGATTAGAGGATCCACGACTCTTAGCAAGCACATTCCGTATCCCTACACTTTCTAATACCGCACGCATAGCGCCACCAGCAGTTACCCCCGTACCGTCAGATGCGGGACGGATCATCACACGCGATCCTCCAAAACGTGCTGTTTGTTCATGTGGTATAGTTCCATTTAGAATCGGAACTCTGTACAGATTTTTCTTAGCACTTTCTATGGCTTTAGAAATAGCTACTGAGACCTCATTTGCTTTTCCGAGTCCGTACCCCACTACACCTTTTTCATCTCCAACTACGACCACAACAGAGAAACTTGCAGTGCGTCCTCCTTTTGTAACCTTAGTAACTCGGCTTATAGCGACAACTCGATCTTTTAACTCTAGATCCGTTGCTCGGATTCTTGCATTACGCTCTACAGACATCCTCTTTCCTGCTTAAAAATCCAATCCTGACTCACGTGCTGACTCTGCAAGAGCTTTAACACGACCATGATACAAGTAACCACTTCGATCAAAAACCACAGATTTTATCCCTTTTGCAAGCGCAACCTTAGCGGCTAAAGCCCCGACGGCTACTGCCTGATCTATTCCCGATAAATGTCCCCGTTCTGCGATCTCTTTATTTCTTGACGATGCAGCAGCGAGAGTAACTCCTTTCTCGTCATCAATAAACTGGACATATATTTGAGCATTACTTCTAAATACACTCATACGTGGACTTGAAGCAGTGCCAGAGATCTTTAATCGGGTTCTTTCTTTGATGCGCAAACGACGCGCTGTCTTTAATGACGCCATTGTAATTTTCCCCTCTACTATTTCGATTGAGCTTTCTTACCAGCCTTACGACGAATTTCTTCACCGACAAAACGTATACCTTTACCTTTATAAGGCTCAGGTGGGCGGATCGAACGTAATTTAGCTGCAACCATTCCCAACAATTGCTTATCTGGGGAACGAAAAGTAACAATCGGATTACCACGCTTTTCCTGCTTAGCCTCAACTGTTACCTGTGGTGGCATCATAAAATGTATGTCATGTGAGAATCCTAAGCTCATTTGAAGTACATTACCTTGTACTTCAGCTTTGAAACCGACACCAATGAGTTCTTGTTGTAATTCCCACCCTCTAGAAACGCCGTATACCATATTGTATATCAAAGCGCGATACAAACCATGCAATGATCGATGACGCTTCTGCTCCGAAGGACGCGTCAGTGTCAGTACTGAGCCGTCAATATTAACAGAGATATCAGGATCAACCTTCTGTACCAATTCTCCTAGAGGACCTTTCACGCTTACCACATTGTCCTTTGTTACTGAGACAGTAACTCCCGCGGGCAAGTTTACAGGCTTGTTTCCTATACGAGACATCTAAACTTTATTTTCGCAAATTAATGTAACACTAATAAACTTCACACAAGACCTCGCCACCAATGCCGCGTAGACGAGCTTCTTTTTCAGTCATAACTCCCTGAGAAGTAGATATAATTGCTATCCCCATATTGTTTAATACGCGGGGGAGCTCATCCACTCCCGCGTAACGACGCAAACCAGAACGGCTGACGCGATGAAGATTTTTAATTGCATTCACTCTGGTACGCGGATCAATCTTCAACGCTATCTTAATAAGCCCTTGCTTACCATCTTCCTCATACTTATAGTTTAAAATAAACCCTTGTGTATAAAGAATATGAGTAATACTCAATTTCAGTTTCGAAGCAGGAATCACAACTATACGGTGACCCGCACGTACGGCATTACGTACGCGCGTTAAATAATCTGCTATAGGATCTGTTACCATCTACGGATCAATTACTCTTTACTACCAACTAGCTTTCTTTACGCCAGGGATAAGCCCCTGCGAAGCCATTTCACGGAAAGTGATACGACTGATACCAAACTGCCTTATGAAACCTTTGGGACGTCCAGTAACACTACAGCGATTGTGCAGACGCGTCGCACTTGAATTACGCGGTAACTTTTGTAAGCCGACATAATCCCCCTCTGCGAGTAGTCGCTTACGTTTTTCTGCATAACGAGCCACCAAGCGTGCACGACGTACTTCTCGTGCTTTCATAGATTCCTTAGCCATACTACTTTTTCTTGGTTTTAAATGGTATCCCAAATTCTCTCAACAAGGCAATTCCTTCTTCATCTGTCTTAGCACTTGTAACGAATGTAATTTCTATCCCCATTAGTTTGGCGATTTTATCGATATCTATTTCAGGGAAGAGAATCTGCTCAGCCACCCCTAGAGTGTAATTACCGCGTCCATCCATACGTTCGGGGACTCCTTGAAAATCACGAATACGTGGTAAGGAGATGTTGATGAGACGATCGAGAAATTCATACATTCTGTCACGACGCAAAGTCACCATCGTGCCAATAGGCATGTTACGACGTACCTTAAAGGCATTTATATCTTTCTTAGCACGAGTAATCACAGCGTGCTGTCCAGCAATATTACTTAGGTCATTCTGAGCTTGCTCAACAAGCTTACGATCTTCTGTAGCTCCTTTTACCCCCTGATTGAGGACGATCTTAACTATACGTGGTACTTGCATAGAACTCGTATAGCCAAACTCCTTCATCATTTTTGGAACTATGACTTCCGTATAATGCTTACTTAACGTTGGCACGTACTTCATTAACGGATCTCCTTATTCGATTTCTTAGAATAGCGAACCAATTTACCCGATTCATCGCGTCTCCGACCGATGCGCGTAGGCTTTCCACTTTCAGGATCAATCAGCATCAGATTAGATACGTGTATCGCAGCCTCGCGTTGCACAATCCCTCCTTGCGTATTTTGGGCAGATGGTTTCTCGTGATGCGAAACCATGTTAACTCCTTCAACAATCGCACGATTCTGCTGTGGTAAGACCTCTAAAACTCTACCTTTGCGATTCTTATAACTACCAGAGATCACGTATACGGTATCCCCCTTGCGTATATGCAAACGGCGACCCTTCGTGTTCATTTTTTTCTGCATTTCAATAGCCTCAATTACTATAAAACTTCAGTAGCTAACGAGACTAGTTTTGCATAATTCTCGCGCAACTCACGAGCCACTGGACCAAAAATACGTGTGCCAATCATTTCGTCTTTAGACTTCTGTAGCAACACACACGCGTTGTCATCAAAACGTATATAAGAGCCGTCTACACGTCTAACTTCTTTTGAAACACGAACCACAACAGCCTTGTGTACATCGCCTTTCTTCGCAGTAGCGTTAGGAATAGCGCTCTTAACACTCACCACAATTTTATCGCCTAAAGAGGCATATCTCCGCTTTGTGCCGCCTAAGACACGGATACACAAAACCTCTTTCGCCCCACTATTATCAGCGACCGTTAATCTTGTTTCCTGCTGTATCATTACGCTATCTAGCTCTTTCAATAATTTCTACCAATCGCCAGCACTTCGTCTTACTCAACGGTCTTGTCTCCATAATACGCACGGTATCACCGACTCCGCAAGTATTCTCAGCGTCATGTGCATAAAGGCGAGTTGTACGCTTTACAAATTTACCGTACTTAGGATGCCGTACACGTCTTTGGATCTCAACGACTATCGTTTTGTCCATTCGATTACTAACAACAACTCCTTGACGTTCCTTGCGAAGATTCCGCACCAATTCTTCTGCCATCGTTTTCTCTACTTCTTATCGTTATTCTCGGTACGCATGCGCTCGGAATAGATAGTGAGCATACGTGCAATCGTACGGCGACGCGCTCTAATCTGCATCGGATTCTCTAAAGGTGTTACAGCATGCGTCATTTCCAAGCGATGTAGCTGCACTCGTTCCTCTTGAATACGTTCCTGCAATTCACTTAAAGGAATCTCTCGAATTTCGCTAGATTTCATCGTACAAACACCTCACTATTCTCTGTATAATCTCTACGAATGACAAACTTGGTCACGACAGGCAATTTTTGAGCTGCCAAGCGCAACGCTTCACGAGCCACAATTAGTGGCACTCCATCTGCTTCAATTAGAATACGTCCTGGAGTAACAGGAGCGACAAAACCTTCAGGTGCACCTTTACCTTTTCCCATTCGGACTTCGGCTGGTTTACTTGTGACAGGTTTATCGGGGAATACACGTATCCAGATCTGTCCCTCACGCTTCATATAACGCGTAACTGCTTGACGTGCAGCTTCAATCTGACGTCCCGTCAACCAAGCTTGCTCGAGGGTTTTAATCCCAAACGAACCAAAAGCCAACTGATGACCACGATGAGCCATGCCCTTCATGCGTCCTTTCTGTTGCTTTCTAAATTTTGTTTTTTTTGGTTGTAACATCTCTCGTTCATAAGCTATTAACGATCTCCACCACGTGCAGGACGTCCTGGCGTTCGACGATTATTATCAGAACGCCCTCCTCTGCCTGCACGTCCGTTACGGTTATTTTGTGCAGCATTCGTTTGAGTCTGTCCAAAATTGGGTGATAAATCACGACGCCCGTAGACCTCACCACGGAAGATCCACACTTTTACTCCAATAATACCCACTTTAGTTAAGGCTTCTGCAAGCGCATAGTCTATATCTGCACGAAAAGTGTGCAAGGGGATTCTACCTTCTTTTACAGTCTCCGTTCGTGCCATTTCTGCTCCACCCACACGTCCCGCAATCTGAATTTTGATACCTTCGGCACCTGCTCGCATAGAAGAGGCGACAGCCATCTTCATCGCACGGCGGAAAGATGCACGTCCTGCCAATTGATGCGCAATATTCTTTGCGACGAGATAAGCATCTAATTCAGGTCGCTTAATCTCAAAGATATTCACTTGCACATCATTTAGCTCTTTTTTAGTGAGCTTACTTAATTCACTGCGCAATAAATCAACTTCTTGTCCGCCACGACCGATAATAGTACCAGGTCTTGAGGTATGAATTGTTACCGTTACTAATCTAAGCGTACGTTCAATAACAATACGTGAGACGCCAGCATTAGATAACCGTTCGCGCAAATATGTTCGAATCTTAGCATCTTCTGCAAGATTCTTAGCATAATCATTTCCACCGTACCAACTAGAGTCCCAGCCTTTAACAATACCTAATCGGTTACCAATAGGATTTACCTTTTGTCCCATACTACTTCAGCGTTTCAACGTTATCAACTCCCGTTGCACTTTGCTCTTTAGTGCCCTGTTTTTCTTTAACAAAAGGTGTTCCCACCTCTAGCGTAATATGACAAGAACGTTTCAAGATACGATTTGCACGCCCCTGAGCTCTTGGGCGTATGCGTTTGAGCGTAGCAGCGCCATCAACCATGATGGTTCGCACTACGAGTTCTTCACTATCCACATCTTTTGTAGGGTTTTTAACCCCCCAATTGGCTAATGCCGAGACCAACAATTTTTCTAATCTGGGGGCACAACCGTGCGTGGAATAACGTAAAAGCCCTAATGCTTTGTTAACCTCCACACCTCTGATCATGTCAGCCACGAGACGGACTTTGCGAGGCGACAACGGGCAATTACGCAATATTGCGTATGTGCGCTCTTTATTTGCTTCAGCTCTTCGCAGTGCAGAATTTGCTTTTCTTTTTCCCATTGTAACACCAGCACTTACTTACGATTCTTATTACCTGCATGTCCTCTGAAAGTACGTGTAGGGGCGAACTCGCCTAATTTATGTCCCACCATATTCTCAGTTATATAAACAGGAATAAACTTGTTACCATTATGGACATTTATAGTATGTCCGACAAAGTCAGGCGAAATAACCGAAGCGCGAGACCATGTTTTTAATGCTTGCTTCGTATTCTTTTCATTCATAGCTAGAATCCGACGTTCCAGCTTATAGGCAATAAAGGGTCCTTTTTTTAATGAACGACTCATCTCTTACTTCCTGTTACGCTCTTTTGCCATTACCACTCTTTCGTCGCTCAACAATAAAGCGAGTAGATGGCTTCTTCATTTTCCGCGTTTTATAACCTTTAGCCAAAAGTCCTTTGCGAGACCGCGGATGTCCTCCCGAGGCTTTTCCTTCTCCACCACCCATAGGGTGATCAACAGGGTTCATGGCAACACCACGCGTATGAGGGCGAATACCCAACCAACGGCTTCGTCCCGCCTTTCCAGACTTTTCGAGATTATGCTCAATATTAGAAACCTGTCCTATAGTAGCTTTGCAAGTGAGCAATACCATGCGAACTTCACCGCTCGGCATGCGCAATGTTGCATACTTTCCTTCGCGCGATAGTAAGACAGCCGCTGTGCCAGCACTGCGTACCATTACAGCGCCTCCCCCAGGTCGCAACTCAACGTTGTGTACGGATGTACCCAATGGGATCTCGGAGAGATACAAGGTATTTCCTACTTCAGGGTCAATACCACGACCTGCCTCAACTGTTTGCCCTACTTGTAATCCATGAGGCGCAACGATGTATCGCTTTTCGCCATCAGGATAACAAACTAGTGCGATCCTTGCAGAGCGATTTGGATCGTATTCTATTGTTTTAACAATTGCTTTTACACTCTCTCGCTCACGATAAAAATCTACAATACGGTATCTGCGCTTGTGACCTCCGCCGATATGACGCATTGTCATCTTTCCAGTGTTATTTCGTCCGCCTGTACTCTTTAACGGTGCGAGCAAAGACTTCTCTGGACGACTTGTTGTAATCTCTGCGAAACTACTAACACTGCGGTGACGTTGTCCAGGCGTCACTGGTTTCAACTTACGTACAGCCATCCCTGCCTAGATATTGCTAAAGAAATCTATAGTGTCTCCCTTACGTAGCGTAACAACAGCCTTTTTGTAACTATTTGTACGTCCTGTCAACACTCCTTTTTTGGTAATACGAGCACGTTTCTTACCTTCGTAGCGCATGGTATTAACGGACTCAACACGAACGTTATAGAAATTCTCAATGGCTCTCGCGATCTCAATTCTATTTGCTTTTTCAGAAACGATAAATGCATACTGTCCTAAACGCTCAGCCTGCTTTGTCATCTTCTCTGAAATAACGGGACGTATCAATATGTTCCCTAAACTACTCATTATCCAATGACTCCTCTCTTGCAAACAAAGATGACAATTCTCCAACTGCACTAACCGTCAATACCAAGACCTGCGACTCCAAAACACGATAAGTGTTCAAGAGATCAACAGGCATAACACGGACTTTCTCCAAGTTTCGTGACGACAAAGATACAAAAAAATCTGCTTTGGGTAGTAAGAATAACGACTTCTTATTGTCTACGCCTAATGACTTGCACAGATTTACAAATTCTTTTGTGCTTGGTTTTTCAAACTGGAAGTCCTCTACCACGACAATCGCATTATCTTTTGCTTTGTAGGTTAATGCTCCTCGACGTGCTAAGTCCTTGACTTGTTTGTTTAACTTAAAACGGTAGCATCTGGGACGAGGGCCAAACACTCGTGCTCCACCGCGGAAGAGTGGAGAATTGATATCACCAGCTCTAGCTCCTCCTGTACCTTTTTGTCTTTTCAACTTTCGTGTACTTCCAGACAGCTCACTTCTTTCTTTCGCTTTGTGTGTTCCTTGGCGTTGATTAGCCAAAAACTGACGGACGTCCATGTAGATGACATGGTCATTCGGCTCAATTGCGAATATCGTATCGGGTAGATTGACCACCTTAGCAGTAGGTTCTCCTGCCCTATTAACAACTTTTAATTCCATTGACAGCTCCACCTACTTATTAATGATTACATACGAACCTTTAGCTCCAGGAATAGATCCTTTAACAAGTAGCAAATTAGATTCGGGTATGATACGTACGACGCGCAAGTTAGATATTGTAACCTTACATCCCCCCATATGACCCGCCATCCGAAGTCCAGGGAACACGCGGCTAGGGTAGGAAGATGCTCCCACAGAACCAGGGGCTCTTTGACGATTGTGTTGACCATGCGTGGTCTCACCAACTCCCGAGAAACGGTGGCGCTTTACAACACCTTGAAATCCTTTTCCCTTAGAAACACCTTGTATATCAACCCATTCAACACCTTCAAAGACGTCACTGAGACTGATTACGTCGCCTAATTGATACTCTTTAGTCCACCCTTGGAACTCAGCCAAATAACGTTTTGGAGTAGTATTTGCCTTAGCAAAGTGTCCTAACAGAGCACGAGAGGTATTTTTTTCCTTCTTTTCTGCAAAGCCTAACTGTAATGCAGCGTAACCATCGCGTTCTTGTGTGCGCACTTGTGTTACGACACAAGGTCCCGCCTCAATTACAGTACAGGGGATATTCCGACCTTCTGCGTCAAAAACAGAAGTCATCCCAATTTTACGACCAATAATTCCAGCCATTGAGCACTGCCTCCTACTTCACTTCAATTTTGACAGAGACACCACTAGGCAGTTCCAATTTCATGAGCGCGCTAACGGTTTGTGTCCCATGGTTGTATACATCTAATAACCGTTTGTAAGAATCTAGCCGAAATTGTTCGCGCGATTTCTTATTAACAAACGTAGAGCGATTCACCGTAAAGATCCGACGGTGTGTCGGCAACGGTATCGGTCCGCAAACCACAGCGCCTGAAAGCTTAACAGTCTTCACTATACGCTCAACTGCACTATCTAACAGGTTATGATCGTACGAACTTAACTTAATACGAATTTTTTCGTTACTCATCAAAGACACCTATTTACTTTTTCACGTTTTTAGCGGAATTTTTCTTTTCAATGACCTCCTTCGCCAAATTGTCAGGTAACGCCTCATAGTGATCAAACTCCATCACCGAGTAAGCGCGTCCTTGTGTTAGTGTACGCAATGCGGTAACATAACCGAACATATTAGCGAGTGGAACCTGACACTCAATCTCGTGAGAATTCATTTCCTCTGTACTGTTCTTAATCTGTCCTCGGCGTTTATTTATGTCACCTATGACATCACCGATATAATCGGCAGGACTTGTAATATTAAGTCGCATCATCGGTTCCATGAGAACAGGACTTGCCTTAACACAAGCTTCTCGGTAGGCTTGTTTAGCACATAATTCAAACGAAAGTTGGTCAGAATCAACTGGGTGGAAAGATCCGTCTTTCAGTATGATCTTCAAACTCGTCATCTCATAACCAGCGAGAGGACCATTCTTCATTGCAACTTCAAACCCTTTCTGTACTGAAGGAATAAATTCCTTAGGAATATTTCCTCCCTTTACCTCATCGATAAATTGCAATCCCTCGACACCTTCGTCAGCAGGTAACATCTGAAAGACAATGTCAGCGAACTTACCACGTCCCCCTGTTTGCTTCTTAAAGACTGAACGATGATCAACAACAGCAGTGATGGCCTCCCTGTAAGAAACTTGCGGTTCGCCCATATTGACCTCGATCTTTTCTTTTTCTTTCAATTCGCCCATGCGCACTTCTAGATGCAATTCGCCCATGCCAGCGATGATGGTCTGCCCACTTTCTTCATCTGTATAGAAGTGGAAGGACGGGTCTTCCTCAGCCAGAGTCATAAGCCCCTTTTCTAGTGTAGCAACGTCTGACTGTTTTTGAGCTTCAACAGCAACTTTAATAACAGGCTCGGGGAAGTTTATTGCAGCCAAAAGAAGCGGATGCTTATCATCACAAAGCGTATCGCCGGTTTTTAGATCCTTAACCCCTTGTAGTGCACAAATATCGCCCGTTTCGCATACCTCTATTGCAATTTGCTTACCTGCATTTAACTGAGAAAGACGACTGATCCTCACTTTACTCCGCGAACGCATATTGTAAACCACATCGCCCGACTTTAGCGCACCACTATATACACGCACAAAGACAAGTGAGCCGAAATCGCTCTGTACGATCTTAAACACAAGACCACTGAAAGGAGCGTCGGGCGACACCTTGCGATACTCTTTTTCTTCAGGATTATCTGCATTCATAGCCTCTACCACCTCCTTATCAACAGGACTTGGTAGATAAAACGAAACAGAATCCATAAGACGCTCAACACCGATGTCACGCTTCGCAGAGCCACACATAACGGGTACAATCGTACGCGAAATCGTCCCCTTACGAATCATTGCTCGCAACTCGTCTTCTGTGATGGAGGCAGGATCTGATAGATACTTATCCATGAAAGCGTCATCGAGCAGTGCTACCGACTCGAGCAAATGCTGACGGTATTCCTCTACCGTACTCTTTAGATCTTCGGGGATGACCGATTCAACCATATCTGGGTACTTAGCATCTGGCTTTAGCTGCCACTCATATGCTTTGAGGGTCACCAGATCAACAACCCCAGTGAACGAAGCTTCGTGCCCGATGGGTATCTGAATAGGGCAAGGATTTACGCCAAGTCTTTTCTTCATCTGATCTAGCACAGAGAAGAAATTAGCCCCATCGCGATCCATTTTATTTATAAATGCCACTTTGGGAACCCCATAACGTTCTGACTGACGCCATACAGACTCGCTCTGCGGCTGTACGCCTCCGACTGCACAAAATACAGCAACTGCTCCGTCAAGCACTCGCAAACAACGCTCTACTTCCACGGCGAAATCTACGTGCCCTGGCGTATCAATTAAGTTGAACTGATACGTTTTTGAACCCGCCTTCCAATTGAAAGTCGTGGCAGCAGAAGTAATAGTAATACCACGTTCCCGCTCCGCCGTTAGATAATCCATTGTCGCAGAACCTTCGTGCGTTTCGCCAATTTTGTGCGTTTTGCCCGAGAGGAACAACATACGTTCAGACACGGTAGTCTTGCCCGCATCTATATGCGCCATAACCCCCACGCTGTCTCTTATACACATCTGACGG
>CAJPTS010000014.1 GCA_905373625.1 Bacteroidia bacterium | reverse complement strand
AAAAAACACTTAAAAACGAGGATAGGGAGGTAAAAGCGAAATATGCAACGCCCTCTTTCTGGTATCTGTGTATTTTTGCTGTGTGACACAGGGTCTAAATCTTAGAATATGACAAAATCTGCGCACCCCACTCGTAGGGTAGTTCTTATCACTGTCCTAATAGTTGGTATTGTTCTCCTACTTTTGGGCGGTGTATTTCTCTATAAATTCTACGACTTCTATTTTCGGAGTAGTACAGACTTTGATGAAAGAGAGCGTTTGCTGTACATCCCGCGCAATACCTCTTTTGAGCAACTAGTTGCCCAGCTAGAACGTGAGGATATGATTGCCGATATCCACCTCTTACGTACATTTGCTAAGCTGAAGGGGTATGATACCAAAACCTATTCGGGGTGTTATACAGTATCCCGCGGCATGTCGCTTCGTAGCCTCATGGTGCGCCTTGTATCGCGTCAACAGACTCCTATAAAGCTGGTAGTGCCTAGCGTGCGTACAACGCAAGAATTAGCCGCTCGTGTGGCGAAACAGCTTGCAATGGATTCTACAGAACTTGTAGGATATCTTACAAACGCTCATACGGCGCAAGAGTATCAATTTACTGTAGAAACCTTCCCCGCTATGTTTGTTCCCAATACTTACGAGGTTTATTGGGATACATCGCCCGAAAAGTTGCTTGCACGTCTAAACAAAGCGTACAAGAATTTTTGGAATGCAAAGCGCAAGGCGCAGGCGGAGCGGATAGGTTTATCGGCGGTTGAGGTTGTAACATTAGCCTCAATTATCCAAGAGGAAGTGTTGCACGAGAGCGAGTTACCCAAAATTGCACGTGTATATCTCAACCGTTTACGCATTGATATGCCTTTACAAGCGTGTCCTACCGCCAAGTATGCTGCAGGAGATATGTCCATATCGCGCGTTCTACAGGTGCATACACAAATTGATTCGCCCTATAATACTTATAAGTATAAAGGATTACCACCTGGTCCTATTCGTTATCCAAGCATTGCTGCAATCAATGCTGTACTCCAGCCAGACGATAACGATTATTTGTTCTTTTGTGCCAAAGCCGATTTTAGTGGCTATCACAATTTCTCGCGCAGCGGGGAGCAACATGCCAAATATGCACGCGAATACCAGCGCGAGCTGAATAGAAGAGGTATTAGAAGATAGGGGCAGGAGAAGAATAAGGATTTAATCGACTTTGAATCCGAATTCCCCTAAAATAAAAAAGACGTTGCAGTGTATACAACGTCTTTTTCTTGCCATCGTAAGGGCGTTTAATGACTCTTGCGGAAGTTCTTGCCTGGGAAGTAAGCAGTTCCCATAAGTTCTTCTTCTATGCGGAGCAGTTGGTTGTACTTGCTCACACGGTCGGAGCGCGATGCCGATCCTGTTTTGATTTGACCCGTATTGAGAGCTACGGCCAAATCAGCTATAATCGTATCCGAGGTCTCTCCAGAACGGTGGCTTATTATCGCATTCATAGCATGAATGTCTGCCAAATGTACCGCATCTATGGTCTCGGTTAACGTGCCGATCTGATTAACCTTCACAAGAATAGCATTCCCCGCACCTTGTTCTATACCCTGTTCTAGGCGCTTTACATTGGTTACGAAGAGGTCGTCACCAACTAATTGGATCTCTTTGCCGAGCGCAGTCGTGAGCTTTTTCCATCCTTCCCAATCGTCTTCGGCTAATCCGTCTTCGATACTCACAATAGGATACTTTTGTGTGAGCGTACGCCAATACGCCACCATGTCGTCAGACGAACGATCCTCGCCCGTAGATTCGAAGTGGTAGCATTTCTTTTCGGCATTGTAGAATTCGGACGATGCTGCGTCAAGCGCGATAAATACCTCTTCGCCTGGTTTGTAGCCTGCTGCTTCTATTGCTTGCATAATGACGTCTAATGCCGCTTCGTGCGTAGGAAGATTGGGCGCAAAGCCCCCCTCGTCACCCACGTTAGTTGCAAACCCTTGCTTTTTTAATACGCTTTTCAGGTTATGAAAGACTTCTACGCCCATTTGTAGTGCCCGTGAGAAGGTTGGTGCGCCAGCGGGCATAATCATAAACTCTTGTACGTCAATAGGGTTATCGGCATGTTTACCGCCATTCAGTATGTTCATCATCGGGACGGGCAGCGTGTGTGCATTTACGCCTCCGATGTAACGGTAGAAGGGAAGCCCTAATTCGTTAGCTGCAGCACGTGCCACGGCCATAGATACGCCCAGAATGGCGTTTGCGCCCAGTTTCCCTTTGTTCGGCGTGCCGTCTAGCTCTATCAGGGTGTTATCTATCAGACGCTGTTCTTGCACATCAAGGTCTCTAATAGCCTCGGCTATGCTCGTGTTTACATTATCCACGGCGCGGAGTACTCCTTTACCGAGGTATTTCCCTTTATCGCCGTCGCGAAGTTCCACAGCTTCGTGTACACCCGTAGAAGCCCCACTTGGTACTGCGGCACTACCCATAGCGCCTTGATTGGTCACTACATCTACTTCTATTGTGGGGTTTCCACGCGAATCTAAAATCTGGCGTGCATGTACGCCTAGTATTCGTCCCATGATTACAAAATTAGTTTTGGAATTCGTCTCCAGTCATTTTATACGTAAAGGTCAGAAAAAAAGTACGCATAGCGAAAAATTCATGTCCAGATCGCGCTGGAGTTGACCAAAAATGAGTTGTATTTGTGTATTTGGGTAGGAGATGACGCATTGGCCTGCACCTGAAAATATATGATAACAAACTGTGGCGTTACAAGAATTTCAATCTGAAACACAGTATGTTAAATTTTTAAGGTACTAAGAAACAAGAAATTGTAAAAACTTCTTAACGGATTCGTGATAAAAGGCTTATGAAAAATGTTAATAGCAGATTCCCCGTGCCAAAATGTTTCTAACAGAGATATTCAAAAATCTTTGTACACAATCTTTTTGAATAAAATAGAATCATTCTTTATAGAATAATTCTATCTAATTTTGTCTGCGGATAGAGATGAGGCGATTTAGATTTTTAGGCGAGCGATTTCTGGTTTTCATAGCATTGGGCACGTCGCTTTTAATGACGTGGAACTATGCAATGAACTTGCATACGCACGTCCGTCCCGACGGGACTACCATCTCGCACGCACCCCCCAATCACACTAACGACGAACCCCTCTCTGGGTCGAATCATACGCGGAGTGAGTTATATCTCCTACAGACGCTCATGGTCATTACAATGCCGAATATGTGCATTAAGCTTGAGCAAGTCTTTCGCCGCGTGCAGGTACTAGAGGAAGCGCCGCTTGTAGAAGCGCTTCATCGCCTGCAAATCTTTCATAAAAAAGGGCGAGCTCCTCCTAGGAGCGTCTAATTACTTTTTTCTTTACTGTTCCCTCGAAACGCGGCTTGCTACTCGGTATGCCTAGCGTACGTCGTGTCCCATCTGTATCCTCACGCCAAATAACGGTGAATGGGAAAGGTATACCATATAAATATTTGAAAATGAGAAAGTTTATAGTTTGTATATTAGGGTTGCTAACTTTTTGGGGCATGGCGCGTAGCGAAGTGTATGACCGCGTTGCGCGCTCTGCAACGATCTACGGTAAGATTACTTGCAATGGGCTTCCTGTTCCCTTCGCCACAGTCACATTGCGAGGAACTACATTAGGCACATCCTCTGACGAGAATGGAAATTTCCGCCTAAATAAAATCTTGCCAGGCACACATAGACTCATGGTCTCGTGTGTAGGTTATAAAGACGCCATGCAAGATGTGGCATTAGATGCCAGACAAAGTTTAGAAACGAATTTCTCGCTTCGCGAAGACCTCTTACAGATGGATGCCGTGGTGGTTACTGGCAATAAAGACGCCATTCGCCGAAGCGAAGCCCCTACGATTGTTAATACGCTGAGTCCGAAGTTAATGCGTGCCGTGAGTGCACGTACCATCAGCGAGGGGTTGGTGTACATACCTGGAGTGCGTATGGAAAATAATTGCCAAAACTGCGGCTTTAATCAGGTACGCCTGAATGGAATGGAGGGCGAATACACACAAATCCTCGTAGATGGTTACCCGATTTTTAGCGGACTCATGGGGGTATATGGCATGGAGTTAATCCCTGCTAATATGATAGAGCGCATAGAGATTCAACGCGGGGCTGGTAGTGCCCTGTATGGGAGTAATGCTGTGGCAGGAACGGTAAATATTATTTTGCAAGACCCGATGAGTAATGCTTTTGGCGCGGGGGCGAGTACGGCCTTCAGCGGAGTAGGGATTCGTAATGGAGGCAAGGTTGTGCCCGATTACAACGTGGCATTTAACTCTTCCAATGTTACCGAAGATAACCGCACGGGACTTGCCGTTTATGGCAATTACCGCCATCGAACTGCCTACGATTATGACAATGACGGCTATTCCGAATTTCCACGTCTCATAAATGCAACAGTCGGGGCGCGGTTGTTTCAGCGTCTCGGACAGAGAGGCAAATTATCAGCCTCTTACTTCCATATTTCCGAGGACAGACGCGGTGGCGATCAGTTTGATAAACCTGCGCACGAGGCTAATATCACTGAGCAGCCGAAGCATAATATCAACAGTGCGTCGGTCGTCTACAACCAACTTATGCGTGAAAATGATAATTTGGCAATTAATGCCGCAATGCAGCATGTGAATCGAGATTCGTATTACGGCGGACTCTCTAGCGGACATCCGTTGAAAGATTATGGGCTTACTCACAATTTGAGTTACAATTTCGGTGCACAGTATTCGGCGCACTTCCACCAATCTACCCTAATAGGAGGTATCGATTTTACGGGTGAGAATCTTAAAGACACCAAGCCTGGCAATACGGATTATTCTACGCCGACGCCCACGCACAATCCGACACTGACCATTGCGAATCAGCGGACTCAAACTATCGGCGGTTTTCTGCAGTACTCCCACCAAGTGGGCATTGCTACCTTCACTGCTGGAGCACGAGTGGACAGGTATTTTGTCCGAGATGAAACTAAAAGTGCCTCGCTCAACGGAGCATTTGTGCCTGTACCGAGAGCAAGCGTCTTGTTGAAATTGTTGCCTGAGTTACAACTACGTGCAAACTACTCAATGGGCTATCGGAAACCTCAGTTGTACAACGAGGAACTACACGTCGAGGTGGCGGGAGCACGACAAATCGTGCAACGTGTAGCCGCTGATTTACGACGAGAAACGAGTCATAGTGCTACGCTCTCGTTAGATTTTAACAAGCAGTGGGAACATTTTGCCCTTGGGGTGCTCGCCGAAGGCTTTTTCACTCGCCTCAATGATGCTTTCATAAATATCCGTCACGACGAAGACCCCAATGGCGTGGTACTCTTGGAGCGTTCCAATCACAAAAGCGGTGCAAATATTCAAGGCGTAAATGTAGAATTGAATCTTGCCTCCCCGAAATTGGCAATGAAAATGGGAACTACGTTACAAAGAAGCTATTATTTGGGCGAGGTGCCAGCCGACCTAAACAGTGGGCAAAGAGATTTCCTACGCTCCCCCAATATCTATGGTTTCTTAATGGGAAATTGGAAGTTTTATAAAAGCTTTGCGTTGGACGCTACATTTAATCTCACAGGTCCGATGAACGTAGTCTATGAAGGCAAAGAGGAACTACATTAGGCACATCCTCTGACGAGAAATGCGCGTAATCCTGCTGAACAGAAGGATTTGGATGACAATGGGTTCGCTATCCGTAGAACACCGTGGTTTTACGATTTGGGACTCAAGTTATCTTACGATTTTACCCTTGCAAATACCGCCCTGCAATTGTACGCGGGCGTGAAAAACATACTGAACTCCTATCAGAATGATTTCGATAAAGGAGCTGAACGGGCTTCGAGTTATGTTTATGGTCCGATGCTCCCACGAACCGTTTATGTGGGCTTTAAGCTGGGAAATATCTAGGAGAAAAAAGCCTATTAACCGCTTTGGGTAAGAATGAAAAACGGTGGAGACCCTCTCCACCGTTTTTTGTCGGGGTGACTAGATTCGAACTAGCGACCCTACGCCCCCCAGACGTATACTCTAACCGGACTGAGCTACACCCCGAACTTTTGACGCACAAAGGTAAAACAAACTTTCGATTTGCGAACAACATCGCCGATATTCATGTTCTCTATCTTCTTTTACGAAGAGAATAACTAGCCCGCATGCGCAAACTAATTTTATAGGTAAAAAGAATAGATATAAATTACGACAGTTTATTATCTTTGCTACGTAAAATTCTAAACACGTAGCGTAATGGAACAACATCATGAGCCGAATACTGGTGGCAGTGCTAATACCAATACCAAGGAAACGGTGCGCAATTTGTTTACGCAGTATTTAGCGCAAAAAGGGCATCGGAAGACGCCTGAGCGTTTCGCTATACTCGATGAGATTTACTCACGCGAAGGACATTTCGATATCGAGACCCTCTACATCTTTATGAAAAATAAAAACTATCAGGTTAGCCGCGCTACGCTGTATAACACCATAGAGCTCCTCTTGGACTGTGGCTTAGTCATTAAACATCAGTTCGGGAAGAATATGGCGCATTTTGAACGCGCTTATGAGTGTAAGCAGCACGATCATCTGATTTGTACGCAGTGTGGAAAGCTGATTGAGTTTTGCGACCCGCGGATACAAGAAATCCAAGATTCCGTTGCTGAGCAGCTTAAGTTTAAGGTTGCACACCATACACTTTATTTCTACGGCATCTGCGAAGACTGTTTGAAGGATCTCCGTAGTTAAAAAGAAGCTTTTTGCGGACGTTTTCAGAGGGATGAGGCTCGCCCTGCGTCTTGTGCGTATGTAGCATTTCGCGCAGTCTAGGAGGCGCTGTGTTGTAAATTGTTCGCTTTTTAGGGGCTCTGGATACTTCTAGAATCTTTTGAAACGGCTGATATTACGTTGAGCTTTGTAGAGAGAAGTTCCTACTTGTTTCTGAGCCGCTTTTGTCTTTTAGTGCAGATAAAATCGTAAACAATACCTAATTTAGTACCGAAATAAACGAGGTGCGCGCTGCTTAATAAATTTGTGGCGCGCATGTAATGTGTTGGTGTGTATGCGAGAATCGAGTGAAGGGCACGCTGGGCGAGTAGACGTGCTGCTGGGGTTGCAGTGGGGCGACGAAGGGAAAGGGAAAGTCGTTGACGTATTAGCAAAGCAATACAATGTAATTGCACGTTTTCAAGGAGGACCAAATGCAGGACACTCCTTAGTGTTTGGAAAGCAAAAATTCGTCTTACATACCATCCCGAGCGGGATCTTCCGCCGCGAGGTACAGAACGTCGTAGCGAGTGGAGTCGTGGTTGATCCCATATCTTTTCAACAGGAAGTGAAACAGCTATACGCAGAGGGGATAGATGTGCGCTCACAACTCAAGTTGTCGCGGCGAGCCAATCTGATTTTGCCCACCCATAAGTTATTAGACGCTTTTTACGAAAAGGCAAAGGGTGAACAAAAGATCGGCTCGACGCTAAAAGGCATTGGTCCTACGTATACCGATAAAACCGCGCGTAACGGCTTGCGACTCGGCGATATAAACCTCACTAATTTCCAACAGAAGTATAATGAACTAAAAGCGCGTCATCTGCACATAATGGGTGACGACTTCGATACGGCGCTGTTGGCTGAAACAGAAAGCGCATGGTTTGCTGCACTCGACGTATTGAGACAATATGAGTTTATAGACTCCGAATACCTTGTTAACAAATATCTGGCGCAAGGTGTAGATATATTAGCTGAGGGCGCACAAGGCACTATGCTCGATGTTGATTTTGGCTCTTATCCATTTGTTACCTCCTCCAATACCATCTGTGCAGGAGCTTGTACGGGTATGGGCGTTGCCCCCAGTCGCATAGGACGCGTCTATGGTATTTTTAAGGCGTATTGTACTCGTGTAGGGGCTGGTCCCTTCCCGACAGAGTTGCACGACGAGCAGGGAGAAAAAATGCGTCTACAAGGACAAGAATTCGGCGCTACAACTGGAAGACCGAGACGCTGCGGTTGGCTCGATATGGTGGCACTAAAATACTCCATCATGCTGAACGGAGTTACCCACCTAATAATGACAAAAGCAGATGTCCTTTCAAATTTTGACACGATACGCGTCTGCACTGCCTATAATGTGGATGGCGTGGCAACTGATCACGTACCATTTGCACCCGAGCAGGAGGTTGGACTCGTCTTTCGAGATTTTAAGGGATGGAACGAGGACATCAGTATATGTAAAACTTACGAGGCGCTACCATCGGCCTTCAAGGACTTTGTTAACTACATCGAACAGGAAACGGGTGTTTCGATTGCTATAATCTCGCTTGGGCCTGATCGTGACGACACCTTGATTCGTTCTTTGGTGTGAAGCCCCCAACTTATCCTCAATTAACTTTACCCCCGTGTAAACTTCAACTACGTGAAGCACGAGGAGGTTTCGCGGTGTATGACGAATGCCGTATGCAATGGGTGGCTTTTACGCCCGAGGAATGGGTGCGGCAGCACGTCTTGTATTACTTGATCTATAAAAAGAAATACCCACGTCTGTTACTCCGTGTAGAAGAACGTGTCATGGTCAATGATCAACCCCAGCGTGCCGATATTGTCGCCTACGGACGCGATACGAAACCTTATCTCCTGATAGAATGCAAAGCGGCACACATAGCCATAGATGACGACACCATTTGGCAGGTTGCTACCTACAATACTGTGCTAAAAGCGTCCTATTTTGCCGTAACGAATGGTATGGGAATTGCCCTCTTCCAAACAAAAACACCTGACGGATTATCTTATTCTGGTACTGACTTCCCCGAATATCCTGAACGAAGACCTTCGTAGGGCGATGCATGCACACCTTCTTTTATCCCTGTATAAAACGGTTAATTATTTAATTTGCTAGGTATTCACTGCCTTAGTATGAAGTTGAATAGATTGCATGTCAAAGACACCTTTTTTGAGGTTGCTCTTTTATACAGACTTGCCATAGCCTACTTTTTCTTTGGGCTAACCCGTCTTTTGTTTTACCTCTTTAACTATACTCACTTTGCTGATATGACCCTGTCGCAAGTATTACGCGCATGGGGCGGAGGACTTCGTTTTGATACGGCGGCTGTATTGTATCTTAACCTCCTGTTTATTCTTCTTAGTATTGCTCCATTTCGTTTTCGGAAACACAAGATTTACTCACAAGTCATAAATATCACTTTTTACCTCCCCAACATCCTAGGTATTATGGCGGGGCTGGCAGATTGTGTCTACTTCCCAAACACCCTCAGACGCACCACCTCCTCCGTTTTTAGTGAATTTGCACATGAACGGAGCTCTTTTTTTCTTCATCTTCTCATCGAATACTGGTATATTGTCTTAATTGCCTTCTTTTGTGTAGCGCTCTTGTTTTTCCTTTATCGTCGTGTGCGTCCTACGCGTTTTTGGGCTGAGAAACGACCTTGGTATATATATTATTCCTTACAACTCAGTGTCGCCGTCATTGTGCTTGTATATGCTGCTTGGGGGCTACGCGGAGGCAGTTTCGCTAAAAGCTGGCGTCCCCTCAGTATGAGCTATGCGAATGTCTCGGTAGATAAAATCGAACACCGAGCATTGGTACTAAATACCCCCTATTGCATCATTAGAACGCTAGGCAAACAAGAACTCCCCACAAGCCACTTCTTTACCTCCGAAGAGGAGCTGTTGCACTATTTTAATCCTGTACAGAATCTCGCGGCAGATTCCACTGCTCTATTTGGTAAATTCCGAGGACGCAACGTAGTCGTTATCATCATTGAGAGCTTCGCAAGGCAATACATCGGTTCGCTCAATAAAAATCTTGCCCCCTATAAAGGCTATACGCCCTGTTTTGACTCGATCGCCGCTCAGAGCTATTGTTTTCAAGAAGCATTTGCTAACGGACGTAAAAGTATAGATGCCATGCCTTCTGTTTTAGCCTCTATACCCCCATTACATGGGCATTTTGTAACCTCACATTATTCGGGTAATAGAATTAAAGGACTCGCGGCTTGTCTAAGAGAAATGGGGTATAATTCCGCGTTTTTTCATGGTGCACCGAATGGCTCAATGGGCTTTGACGCTTTTGTTAAGCAAGCTGGCTATGAGCATTACTTCGGGAAAACGGAGTATAACAACGACGAAGACTTTGATGGAGTATGGGGGATATGGGACGAACCCTTCCTACAGCGTATGGTGCAGGAGCTCTCGCACATGCCGCACCCCTTCTTAGGCACAGTGTTTACGCTCTCAAGCCACGACCCGTTCCAAATTCCAGAACAATATCAAGGTGTCTTCCCTAACGAAGGAGAACCTCTCGTGCAATGCATTGGTTATACAGATCATGCACTCGGAAAGTTCTTCCAAGCAGCTGCCAAACAACCGTGGTTCAAAAACACGCTTTTCGTTATTACGGCAGACCATGCTAATGGTTCATTGCGTCCAGAATACAGAACGTCTGTTCTCGCCTTTGCTACACCCATGCTACTGTATGCTCCAGATTCCCATTTCTGTGGCTTTAATGATTCCACCACCGTACAACAAGCCGATGTAGTTCCTACGCTGCTCTCGCTCCTCGGTTATGAGAAAAAGATCGTCGGCTTTGGCAACAATATGTTCAGTACGCAAAATCCTCATTTTGCAGTTTCTGATTTTGACGGAATCTATCAACTCATAGAAGACGGCTTTGTGCTACAGCATGACGGTACGCGTGCAATAGCTTTGTTTGATTACAAGAAAGATAATTATCTAACTCACAATTTATTAGACTCGCTCCCCGAGCAGACGATGCTTTTGACTCACCGTCTTGAATCGCTCTTGCAAAGTTACAATAACCGTATGCGTGCCAATAATTTGCTAGAAGATCGTGAGAAATAGTAGAGTAGCACAGTCGTCTTTTTAGATACAATTTCTACGCTGGCGATATCATAAATGCGCAACGCTCTTCTCTAACATTTCTGCTATAGAAATAGGATAACAAGGAGCGATAATCGAAAATATAAAATAATAACGGCTATATTTGCATGTATTATGCAGAAATGCCTTTTATATGATTGTACAGTTTTCGGTAGCAAATTACACTATCTTCAGAGATAAAGTGACTCTTAGTCTTGTTGCTTCGAATTACGATAAGAAGACGCGAGAGATCGATAATGTAATTCTTGATGAGCATTTCAAGCTACGTTTGTTGCGTAGTGCAGTCTTATTTGGTGCTAATGCAAGTGGCAAAACGAAGTTGTTCAATGCTTTAGGGTTTATGAAATATTTCACGCTCACAAGTTCTAAAGATGGACAGAAGGGCGAGCCTATCAATGTTGTACCATTTCGTTTGAATGTGGCTACGGAAAATAAACCAAGTGAGTTCGAAATTCTGCTTCTAGAAAACGGATCGCTTTATCGTTACGGCTTTACCGTAGATAGTAAGCGAGTATACGAGGAATGGCTTTATGTAAAGCGACAACGCAAGGAGATAGAGATCTTCTCTAGAGACGAAAATACGATCTCCATCCACGATGACTACTTCGCACGTGGTAAGAAGCTTTGGAAAGAAAAAATGGTGCGGGAAAATGCTCTTTTTCTTTCTACTGCTGCGCAATTCAATGAAGATTTAGCCATTGAGCTTCTCAACGCTTTTCGTAACTTGAAAATCATCTCTGGCGTGCACGAAGAAGGTTTTGAGGGGTATACGCTTTCGCAATTAAGGGATTTGTCTTTCAGATCGCAAGTGTTAGACTTCCTCCACGCAGCAGATTTAGATATACTGGATCTCGAATTGCAGCCGATAGATCAAAAACGAATTGAACAATTATTACCTAAAGAGCTTGCTCCGAAATTCTCGAAATTTTTACAGGAGAATCCGAACGCACCTTTATTAAACGACTTACTTGCCTTTCACAAAAAATTTGATGCTGAGGGTAAACCGTTAGAGAAACTTGAATCCTTTTCCTTTGCAGCTGATGAGTCTGCGGGAACTCAACAATTTCTAGCTTTGGTAGGTCCTATCATAGATGTACTTACGAATGGTTTTACGCTTTGTATAGACGAGTTAGACGCCAGACTACACCCACGCTTGGTAATAGAGATTGTTGCACTCTTTAATTCCAAGCACCGTAATCCGAAGAACGCGCAGCTCATTTTTACTTCCCATTATACCCAACTACTAGATGCCGATCTACTCCGCCGCGATCAGGTTTGGTTAGTTGAAAAAAATGCTCACGCCGAAGCCTCGCTCTATTCGCTTGCCGAGTTTAAGGGCATACGAAAGAATGAAGCTTTTGAGAAAAATTACCTCTTGGGTAGATACGGAGCAGTCCCTATTATTGAATATTTTAATCTTAAAAACATAGAAGATGAATCCGAAAAATCGAGAGAAGAAGAACGGTAAGCACGCAAAAACGCTGAAGCTTCTACGTTCACAACGCAAGAGAGAAAAACATAAAGCGATACTGATTCTAACGGAGGGGAAAAATACAGAACCACAATATTTGGAAGCGCTTAAAAAAAAATGGCGCTTAGGCGCTGTTAAAGTAATGAGAGAAGGTAAGGGGATTGTTTCACTTGTCGAAAAGGCTGAGGCTATACTAAAACAAAGAAGCTATGACGAAGTGTACTGTGTGTGCGATAAAGACGATGTGACCGACGATATTTTCAATACTTACATTAAACGGGCGGAAAAACAGGGAATTATAATTATATATTCCAACCAAGCTTTTGAATATTGGTATCTACTTCATTTTTACGATCTCCAAGGAGAACCAATGGATAGAAAGCAATACGTCAAAAGACTTAATCGTGCATTACCTCATTCTATATACGATAACAAGAGTCTAGATAAGGAATTACTAAAAACGGTGATGGATGATGAGTATATGAAAGTTGCCACTGAACGTGCGAGTAAAATTGAAAAAATGAAAAGCTCTTTAGCCCCTGCACAAACGGAATCTGTGACATATGTTCATCGGCTTGTGGAACGGCTCTCGAAGCTAGCCCGAGAGGTGTGAAAAACTGTGTCTAGACAAAACTCTTAGCTTTAATCTCCCCAATAAGTAAAGCAGGTATTGCTGCCCAGTAAACCTCTCTGAGTAGGAGAAAAAATAGGGCGGATCTCGTACAGAGATTCGCCTCTTTTTGTGCATATTGGAGTTAGAATTTTAATACATATGCATCGAATAAGCAGAGGTCATTGTTGTTCTGGACAACAATTTATTTCCTCAAAATACGCACTAACGCACCAAAGAGCTAGACTCCTTCTTTACACATCTCTTTTGTATAATCATTCAAAATAAGTATTATATTTGTGCGTCTCAACTGTACTAATTGACGAAGATGCGCTATGAATAGCTTGAAAAAAGTCCTGATAGCTTCGACACTCGGCGAACCACAGCGGATGTATCCTATGATCCGTTGGTCTATACTCGAAGCACTCTTTAAGGGAACGCCAGTAACGACGCTCCTTTTTGCTGTATTAGTTCTTCTTATGCCACTTGTTGATCCCACGACTTCGCTACAGTGGTGGCAAGTAATTGCTGTTGAGCTATCATTCATCGTCGGGATGTTGTTGTTCTTCCTCATCTCGCTCCGTACTTACAACAAAACGTTTAGTGATGGCTATCAGATCACTTCTGACGGACGTATCCGACTCGCAAACCAGATGCGACAACTACCCATGGGCTTCTACAACAAGCGTGATCCCGGCGAGATCGGCGAGTATATGTCTAGTGATTATACGCAAGTAGAATTCCTCATCACACACTTCATCCCACAAGCCATCTCTGGTTATTTTGTGCCACTGATCACCCTGATATTTTTTACCATCCTAAACTGGAAGATCGGTCTGCTAGCCTCCAGTGTTGTGGTTATTTCTTACCCCATTTTCTATGTATCTAGCAGGTTAGTGGCTAACCTCGGCAAGCACCTTCAGTCGGCGAAAAGAGACGCTTCGTCGCGTATGATAGAATACATTCTGGGCATTAAGCTCATTAAAGCCTTCAATCTGGGAGGAACTTCTTTTACAAGACTGGAACGTACGATCAATGAACTTAAACGGCAGAGCATACGTGTCGAATTATTGCCATCGCCTACCTTATCGCTCGCGGGACTATTACTTAACATCGGTAGTGTCTTGGTGGCACTTGTCGGTTTTCTCCTTATGCAGCGAGGCGAAATTTCCATGCTTCTTTACGTTATGTTCTTGCTTGGCAGTTTGGGGATTTATGCCCCGCTCCTTCAGTCATTTCAGTTTAATGCGTTGATACAGTTCCTCTCGTTAAGTTCTGACCGCATCTACGACCTCGTGCGTCTGCCTGTGCAGGAGCAAGGTACACTAGAATCAGTACAAACCACAGATTTGGAACTTGCACACGTATCCTTCAGCTATAATGAAAAGCCCGTCCTCCAGAATGTAGATATGCACATCCCAGCCAAGAGTTTTATAGCATTGGTAGGACCATCAGGGTCGGGGAAGACTACGATAACGCGTCTCATTGCACGTTTCTGGGGTCCCGATTCGGGTACGATATCGCTCGGCGGACGTGATATTCGTGATTACACCATAGACGCACTACTCTCACAGATTGCCGTTGTATTTCAAGATGTCTATTTGTTTCACGACACGATAAAGAATAACCTCCTGATTGGTAAAGAAGATGCTACAGATGCAGAAATAGAGGCAGCGGCACGTAAGGCACAATGCCATGATTTCATAATGAAGCTCCCAAAAGGTTATGATACCGAGGTCGGCGAGGGCGGTAGTACGCTCTCGGGAGGTGAAAAACAGCGTATTTCTATTGCAAGAGCTATACTTAAGGAAGCCTCGATCATCCTACTCGACGAAGCAACGGCTTCGCTCGACCCAGAGAATGAAATACATATCCAAGAGGCTATTAGTCAGTTGGTAAAAGACAAAACGGTTATAGTCATTGCGCACCGCCTGTGGACTGTACGAGAGGCCGACCAAATTTATGTATTAGATAAAGGGCGTGTAGTACAGCACGGTAAGCACGACGAGCTGCTGGCGCAAGCCGACGGCGTCTATCGTCATCTCTGGGATGAACAGCAACGTATTAAAGGGTGGAAATTCTAGAAGGAGTATTATAGATCATGAAAAAACAGGAAAACAAAAGGAAAACAGGAATTCCGCGCCTTCTAGAACTTGCAGGACGTAAAAAGTATTTTGTAATAGGCTCGGGCTTCTTTGGTGTACTCACTAGTCTCGTGCAGTTTATACCCTTTGTGGCTGCTTACAAGATACTAGAGGAGCTTACGGCGCATGCTGCAATGCCATCAATGGCTAACGAAGAGGCTGTATGGTTTTGGTGCTGGATTATGTTTTGGGCGTTTATTGCGAGCATCGTTTTCAATTTCTGCTCCTTAGCGCTTTCACACTTAGCCGCATTTAATATCCTGTATGAGTTACGTATACAACTCTCGCAAAAATTAGCCCGACTTCCTCTCGGTTACTTTACAAAAAATGCCACAGGAAAGATTAAGAAAATTATGACAGAAGACGTCGAACGCCTCGAGATTTTCATAGCGCATAATCTGCCAGATACTGTCAGTGCTTTCCTTTTTCCTATTCTCTTATTCGTTTATATGCTTTGGGTGAACTGGCTCTTAGCGCTCGCGGTTTTCTCGGTAGTGGTTATCGCCGTCGTCTTCATGTCGCGGATGTACACCAGCGATCGAGTGCGCGGTTACATTGATGGTTGGATGCGCGTTACAGGACAGGTAAATGCCAGTCTCGTGGAGTATATACGGGGCATACAGGTCATAAAAATCTTTACAAAATCTACAAAAGCATATCGTCAACTTAATCACGATGTAGCGGAATTTCGTACCTATGCCACGAAAATGAATCAAAGCTACCAAGGTTCGTACGTAGGGTTTCATACCATTCTCCTCAGTACCATTGTGTTAGTACTACCCGTGGGGGCATTTATGCTCATGCGGGCAGAATCTTATGCAGCACTCCTACCGCAAGTGCTCTTATTCTTAGTCTTTGCCGTGGGTATATTCTTCCCGCTTCTGAAAGTCATGTGGATAGCTTCACTCCTGAATCAAAATAGCATGGGGATTGCAGAAATTGATGCTATCCTGTATGAAAAAGAACTGACTGAGCCTACAGAGCCCAAAAAGCCTACAGAAGCTACTGTAGCATTTGAAAATGTAACCTTTGCTTACGAAGAAAAGGAGGTTCTGAAAGAAATCTCCTTCACGGCTGCGCCAGGTACGATTACAGCACTTGTAGGTCCTTCTGGTGCAGGGAAATCTACCATTGCAATGCTCACCGCGCGGTTTTGGGATATTGATGACGGCGATATCAAGATAGGCAACTTACCCCTTAAGGAGATCACAACTACCGACCTAATGAACCAAATTGCCTTTGTCTTTCAAGATAACCCCCTCTTCTTTGATACTATCGAAGAGAACATACGCATGGGCAATAAAACTGCCACTACAGAACAGGTAGAAGCGGCTGCAAAGGCTGCGCAGTGTCATGACTTTATTATGGCACTCCCGCAAGGATATAAAACATTGGTGGGCGAGGGAGGTACATACCTCTCGGGCGGCGAACAGCAGCGTTTAGCATTGGCGAGAGCCATTCTTAAAGATGCGCCCATAATTCTACTTGACGAAGCAACTGCCTTTGCTGATCCCGAAAATGAGGGCAAGATACTCGAAGCCTTCTCGCACCTAATACACGGAAAGACGGTTATGGTTATTGCACATCGTCTGAACACGGTTGTAAATGCTGATCAGATACTTTATATCGAAGACGGGCGTATTGCCGAACGTGGACGGCATGAAGAGTTGCTCAGCATGAAGAGGAAATATGCTGCAATGTGGGAAAAGTACGAGCAAACCCTCCATTGGGGCATTCGCAGATAACATTGCAGTTTGCGCGTTAGGACACACCGTCGTTCACTCTTAACGGACATTGGCATATTTTGTACCAGATTATTCGTCAATAATGCACTAATTTTGAATACTAGTTAAGGTGAATATGAAACGGATCTTCTACGCGCTTATCGCATTACTACTACCACTTCTTCTATTTTCTTCGTGTCGTAACGGACGGCTAAACTTTTTCTCTTGGGAGGATGAACTTGCTCTCAAGGACGAGGTGCACGAGCAAATTGTAGCAGACTCGCTTACACATACCTTCCTCCCCGAAGAAAAATATGCAGGAGTTTATACACACTTACGTGCGATATGTAACAAGCTCTCCTATAGTGCCAAGGCGAAGAAAAACAATATGCCCATACAGTGGTCTATTTACGTACTACAGGATGACAATACCGTAAATGCCTTTAGTATCCCAGGAGGAGGGATTTACATATATACAGGGCTGTTACGTTTTGTGAAAAATGAAGCCGAATTAGCGGGAATAATGGCGCATGAAATGGCGCATGTCTACTGCCGTCACGCTACAAGTGCTCTATCTAAGCAGTTAGGGGTTTCACTCTTCTTTAGCTTACTGGAGGGTATTACTGACACCGATATAAATGTATTTGGAGACGTGGCTGCAAACACACTACTACTCAAATTCAGCCGAGACGACGAGCGCGAAGCTGATAAATACGCTGTTGACTATTTAGCTGGAACTGACTACGATATCGGCGAATTTATAACTTTCTTTCGCGACCTTGAACAACTCGAGCGCGAAGAACAAGCTATTGAATCTGAGTCGCTACAAAATGTGTTAGAGTTTTACAGTACACACCCTAATCCGCAAAACCGTATAGAAAATATCAAAAAAGAATGGAGCCGACGAGGTAATCCGCACGGAAAGACATTTGCTAATGAGTACAAAGAGTGGCTCAAAAAATTGCCTAAACCTCAGACAGAGATAGCGACAAGCAGATAAGACAATAAAAAAGGGTGTGTCAAAATAGAAATTTTGCACACCCTTTTCTGATTTTTTTAGAAGCTATTCCAGATCTATCGTATCCGCTTCAACAGTAATATCTGGTTGCTCTGCTTCAGGAGCTGTGGTATTCGTTTCTGTGCCTTTATCCTCTTTATTGAATCTAGCAACTAATCTATTCATACGTTCTTTTTGCTCGGGAGTCATCTTGCTCTCAACGGCTTGCAAAGCAGTGTATTGCTCATAGTATTTCACTGCAATGTCTGCAACTTTTGTGACTGTCTTCAAATCGCCTGACCCCATCGACTTAGCTACCTCCTCGCCCTCTTTAACAAGTTGTTCCAGAGTATTTAGTGAATTATCTATATCGGCTGCACTCTTCAGCTCGATCGTGCGAACGCAGCTTAAAAGCAACATTGCCAAACCTATGAGCAAAAAGCTCAATAAAAAACCTTTTTTCATCTCAACTCTCTTTTTATAATTAGAAACATCAACGCATACAAATGTAATACTCCTGTCCCATTCTAACGAGGAATTACAGAAAATACCGCCCAATTCAAGAGACAAATGCAACTGCTGAAGAGCAACGCTTGTCGCACATAAAAATCTTCCAGAACAAAAGAGAGAGAAAAAACAAGCCCGCTTCGAGGTACGACCAAACCAATATTAAGCTACCAACACACTGCAAATTTACGCATTGCGCTTTCTATGTAACGCATACCATTTCATGCCCGAAAAAACACTCTTGTAATGCGCAAAATAAATCGGAGGGTGTGTTCAGAATGCGTAAAATGCAAGGCGCTGAGAATGAGGGTGAAGGGAGCGTACTGACGTACGTGACCGAACCCGAATTTCTCAAGCAACACAGCAGTTTGCGCGTTATGACACAGCATCTATTAAGCAAGCCAATACTAAGCCACCAGGTCACTGC